>JBFHEW010000001.1:0-21525 GCA_041583955.1 Bacteroidia bacterium
GGTGAATGGCGTATTTCACTTCCACGCCACGGCTGGTGAGGATGGTTTCCATTTCGTTCACCACGTGCTGCGCCTGTGCCACGGCCAAACCATAACCAGGCACGATGATCACTTTAGATGAGTAATTGAGCAATACGGCCAAGTCGCTTGGGCTCGTTTGCTTGTAAGATTTCTGAACGCCATCACCAGCCGCAGCAGCTGCACCTCCTGTACCGAACGCCCCGAAGATGACGGCACTCAGGGAGCGGTTCATGGCCGAACACATCACCACCGTCAAAATCGTTCCGGCAGAACCCACAAGGATACCACCCGTCAGCATGGCCATGTTGCCATAGAGGAAACCACCAAAAGCAGCGGCCATGCCTGTAAAGGAGTTGAGAAGCGAGATCACCACGGGCATATCGGCACCACCGATAGGCAGCACGAAAAGCACGCCATAGGCCAAGCTCAAGCCAAGCAGAATATAGACCCACATATCGATGTTAGAGTGGATGTGACCTCCCGCCAAGCAAATGGTAAGTCCAACAGCAGCAATGATGAGCGCGGTGTTCATCACGTTGTAGAAAGGCAGTCGGATATCCTTGTTCAGATTGCCGTTCAACTTCAGGAAGGCGATCATACTACCTGCAAACGAGGTGGAACCGATCACCAATCCTGCATAGATCGTGAGCAGAATAAGCATGGAAGCGTTCGGGTCGTGGGCATAATGCGGAAACTCGATGAGTCCGATAATGGCCGCGCAGGCACCGCCCATTCCGTTGAACAGCGAAACCATCTGTGGCATGTCGGTCATCTGCACGCGCTTGGCCATGATGTAACCGAGAATGGAACCGATCACCAGTCCACCAGCGATCCATGGCAGGTTGTGCAAGTGGTTCCCGCTTCCGTCCGTGTAAAGGAAAATGGTGGCCACCACCGCCACCGTCATACCTGCGGCAGCCCAAAGATTTCCCTTTCGGGCCGTCTTCGGGTCGCTCATCATCTTCAGTCCGAAAATGTATAGTACCGATGCAATGAGGTACGCTATCTCTAAAATATATGCTCCCATTGCTTAGTCTTTTTTAGCTGGTTTCTTCTTGAACATCTCCAACATGCGGTCTGTCACCACAAACCCTCCCACCACGTTCAGTGTGCCGAGGATCACGGCCAAAAAGCCGAGAATGAGGGCGGTGTAGTTGTCGGGCGAGGCGGTTCCCATCACAATGATGGCGCCCACCACCACCACTCCGTGAATGGCGTTGGCACCGCTCATCAGTGGCGTGTGCAGTACGGTGGGTACGCTTTCAATGACTTCAATTCCGAGAATGATGGACAGGATGACGATGTAGATCATGTCCATGTGCTCGTAGGCAAATGCTAAGATTGGTTCCATGTTATTTAGTGATTAGTGAATAGCGACCAGTGACTAGTGTGGTCATTAAGCAGTTGTTTGTTCTTTAGGAAGTACTGATAAATGCACCAGCTTTCCGTCTCTGATAATGAGTGAACCGGCCGTGATCTCGTCTTCCATGTTCCAGTTGAACTGGTTGTCGGTAGTGAGATGAAGCAGGAAGTTCGAAATGTTCTTGGCGAACAGTTCGCTGGCATTCATGGGCAGGGTAGCAGGGAGGTTTCCTTCTCCGAGGATGGTGACGCCACCAACGCGAACCGTTTCGTTCAGTTTGCTGGCACTCACGTTTCCGCCTTGCGAAACGGCCATATCTACGATAACGGCTCCCGGTTTCATCTTGGCAAGCATTTCATCAGTAATGAGCAAAGGCGCTTTTCTTCCTGGGATCAATGCCGTGGTGATAACGAGGTCGGCCTCGGCCACTTTTGCCGTTACCACTTCCTGTTGCTTTTTGAGGAATTCGGGTGAGACGTTGGTCACGTATCCGCCTTTCATATCCACGCTGTCGTCTCCTTCCACCTCAATGAACTTGCCACCAAGCGACTGCACCTGTTCCTTCGTCTCCGGACGGATATCCGAAACCCACACGTTGGCGCCTAATCGTTTGGCGGTTGCAATGGCCTGTAAACCTGCCACTCCCGCACCGAAAATGACCACGGTCGATGGTTTGATGGTTCCGGCTGATGTCATCAACATCGGGAATATCTTTCCCATTTCGGCACCGCCTAGCAATACCGCTTTGTAACCCGCCAAGTTCGCCTGCGAACTCAGTACATCCATACTTTGCGCAAGCGATGTACGCGGAATGGCGTCCAGCGAGAATGCGTTGACACCTGCATCCGCCAAGGCTTTCACCACTTCCGGGTTGGTGGCTGCAAATAGCAGGGAAATGAGCGTGGAACCGGCTTTGAGTTTCTGGGCTTCCTCCACCGTTGGCGCGTTGATCTTGACCACAATGTCGCATTCAAAGACGTTGGCCTTGGCACCAATTACGGCTCCGGCCTGGGTGTAATCGCCATCAGAGAAGAACGATTTCTCTCCAGCGCCACTCTCAACAACAATTTCAAATCCTTTGGCTTTCAATTGCTTCGCGATGGTGGGTGTCATTGCCACTCGTGTTTCTCGCGCCTGTGTTTCTTTTGGGACTCCTATCTTCAAGATGTCTCGATTTTGGTTATTTCTTCAAATGTATGGGTTTGCCCTAACTTTCGGTGTCACGGAATGGGGTTAACAAACGGGACCGCTTTGATATCAGTAAGCGTCAGAATCATCCACCTCCATTTCCACGTCCATCAGTCGTTCAAACATGGCCTGTTCGTTTTCAGACAGCATCACTTCCTTAATGGCCAGAATGAGTTGCCGTGCAGACTGGATCAGCGCCCTGTTCATCACCAGCATATCGGATATCTCCAATTCCTCAATGACCTGCTGTGCGCTTGAACGGGTGAGGGCACTGACGAATCGGGCATCTTCTTTTCTGATCTTTTTAAGCGTCTTGCTCAGTGCAGCTCCGATGTCGGTTGGGTTATCCATCTGAATGACGTTGCCCAACTTCCGATAGAGTTTGTTCAAGTGTTTTTTGAACTCGGCAGTGGTGGTGTTCAGGAATGCATTCTCCGAATCTTCAAACTCTTCAAAATGATGGGCCACGTCCTTAACGGTCTTGGCCGCATACATGGCCATCCTGGAAGCGTGCAGCAGGGCATCGCTTTTTACCGATTCCTCCTCATCCAACTCAAACGTCATGACCTTGGAGGAGAAGGTGAATATCTCGGCCTGTAGGAGTTTCAGTTGTTCGTACCGCTCAGAAACGACCGCATCGCTCTTGATCGTCTTGAGTTCGTAGGTGCGCTCAAACTGGATATCGGGCGCAATGGCCAATGCCGACCGATTGAACTGGATGACACTGGCAATGAGGTGTATCACTTCGTTGTGCAATGCGGTAAGGGCCGCATCGCTCACATCCGGACTCACCTGGTGCACATACTTGGTAAGGCGCTTGCTGCGGTCCGGAAAAACCCGCACCAGCCATTTTGCCAATATGCCCATGAACGGAAGGAAAATAAGCACACCGATCACGTTGAAAAGGGTGTGGAAGAGCGCAAGACCCATTACCGCATCGTTGTTTCCCCTTCGCAGAAAAAGCTCAATGAACCACACGGTTGCGGGCAGCATGGCCAGTCCAACAATGGCCGAAACACCATTGAACGTAAGGTGGCTCAACGCCACGCGTTTCTTGATCTGTGTGGAACCGATGGTACCCAGAATGACGGTCACGGTGGTGCCAATGTTGGCCCCTATGACCATGGCTGCCGCATCGCTGAACTGGATAACGGCTGCGTTCAATGCCGTAAGAACGATGGCCATGGTGGCCGAACTACTCTGCATGACGGCCGTCAGAACCATACCGGCCAAGGCGTAGGGTAGAATGCCGTAATCCGGTAAAGTGGTGATGTCGAAGGTCTCCGTGAGCTCGGTGACGCTGGCTTTCATGTAATCAAGCCCCATGAACAGAAACCCGAAACCTACCAACAGCTTACTGATGTTGGAATAGCGCACCGAACGACCGAGGAAGATGAGCCCCAATCCGCCAATACCGATGAGTGGGAGGGAGTAATCCTCAATATTGACCTTGAAACCGAAGAAGGCCACGATCCAGGCCGTGGCGGTGGTACCGATGTTCGATCCCAGAATGACCCCAATGGCATTCTCCATGGCCATGATGCCCGCACCGACAAACGCCAGCACCATGAGCGAAACGGCAGAGGAACTCTGCAGGACGGCTGTGACCAAGGCTCCGGACGCAATGGACCGGATCCTTCCGCGTGTGTAATCACGGATGAATTTCTTGAACGATCGGCCTGCAAGGTTCTTTACAGACTCCTCCATGAGGAACATCCCGAACATGAAAATACCCAGTCCGGCAAGTAATTTCCATATGTCGAGGGTTTCTAACATGGATACCCAATGTTACTATTTTCCTTCCATCTAAGGAACCGCTGCGCAACAGTTGTGAACAAAAAAAAAAGGCATTCCGTTGTGGAATGCCTTTGCTCTTCAGTAAGAGGTATCAGTGATGATGGTGCCCGCCTGGCCCGTGAGCGTGACCGTGGTCCAATTCGTCCTTGGTAGCATCGCGCACATCAACTATTTCAACTTCAAAATGAAGTGTTTCTCCGGCCAGTGGATGATTGAGGTCGAGAGTCACTTCTTCGCCATCTATTTTGGTGACATCGGCAATGCTGACACCTTGGCTTGTCTCCACGCGCACTTGCATACCTTCCGTCAATTGCTCGTCACCATCGGCCTGAAAGCTCGATAGCGGCACGATATGCACATTCTCGTCACTTCTGAGTCCGTATCCTTTCTCTGGCGAAACGGTTGCTTTTACCTTGTCGCCTGCAGCTTTTCCTTCCAGTTGCTCTTCGAGCCCGACAATGATGTTTCCTATTCCATGGATGAAAGCCAACGGCTCGCGTCCTTCCGAACTGTCAAGGGTTTCTCCCGAGTTGTCCTTCAATGTGTAGTGCATCAACACCACTTTGTTCTTTGTGATCGTCATATAGATAGATTTAAGCCACGAAAGTGAGGAATAATATTCGGCTGAACCAAGATCAGGCCAGCAAAATGACATCTGGCAATACAGAAAACAGTTCTTTCGCCTTGTCCAGTTCGGCTTCCGCCACCTCGATCGTCCAATTACAATCCATCCCGAATTGTTGGTCCTTGATGTTCCAATACTGTTGACGGACGGTCCGCTCCACATCGCCAATGCTGGAATGCGGAAACCGAATAGCGAGGGTGGCAGAGGGAATCTGCTCGACCACATGTGCCTCATCCAACGCGGCCTTTGCGGCTTCCTTGTAGGCAGTCACCAGACCGGAGACGCCCAGTTTCGTTCCACCGAAGTAGCGCACCACGGCCACCAACACGTTGGTCACATTCTTGCTCTTTATCTGGTTGAGAATGGGCAGTCCGGCAGAACCGTTGGGTTCGCCATCATCGTTGGCGCGGTATGTTTCGGCATCGGTACCCATTTGATAGGCATAGCAAACATGGCGTGCCGCAGGATGGTCGGTTTTCAATTGCTCAAGCAGGCGTTTCACTTCATCGACATCCGAAATAGGATACGCGTAAGCCAGAAACTTCGACCCGCGGTCCTTGAATAGGCCTTCTGTGGCTTTTTCGATGGTGCGGTACGGCTCGGACATGACGAGGGAAGTTACGTTTCCGGAATTCCTTTCTTTTAGACTGCCTTAAGGCCTGAAAGATCATAACCCCGAAGGAAATCGCCAACAGACATCCGTTTCTTGCCCGCCATCTGCAGTTCCAGGATTTCGATCCAACCATCGGCACAACGCACGAACATCTGCTGATCTTCCACCTTGAGCATGCCGGTATCTCCGCTCCAATGCTTCTCAGCCACCCTTGCCATGAAGATCTTCACGCTCATCTCTTCCTGTTCTGGACCTGAAAGCATTGTGAATGCGGTCGGGTAGGGCGACAGGCCTCGGATGAGATTGAAAACCTGCGTGGCCGATAGGTTCCAATTGATCCTGCACGTTTCTTTGAAGATCTTGGGTGCTTCCTTGAGCTGTCCAGCGATCGTCTGTTGTGGGATGGATGGCGCATTTCCGTCTTCGATGGCCTTGATGGTCTTCACCACCAAAGCTGCGCCTACTTCCATCAGTTTGTCGTGCAACTCGCCAGCGGTTTCACTATCGGCAATGGCTACCTTTTCTTGGAAAATGATATTGCCCGTATCGATCTGGTGTTGCAGGAAGAAGGTGGTGACACCAGTTTCCTTCTCGCCATTGATAACGGCCCAGTTGATGGGGGCTGCTCCTCTGTACTGAGGGAGCAGCGAGGCGTGCAGGTTGAAAGTTCCGTTCTTTGGCATATCCCATACAACCTCTGGTAACATGCGGAATGCAACTACTACTTGAAGTGTTGCTTTAAGTGATTTGAGTTCGTTGAGGAACGCTTCAGACTTGAGGTTGGTCGGTTGCAGGACAGGGAGGCCGTGCTGCACTGCAAACTGCTTCACGGCAGATGGCTGCAACCTCATTCCTCTTCCGGCCGGCCTGTCGGGAGCGGTGATCACGCCCACCACATCAGCGCCCGATGCGAGCATGGCCTTGAGTGTGGCCACGGCAAACTCGGGCGTACCCATGAAAACAATTCTTTCTTTAGTCATGCACCTTCACGTTTTTCCATTTTCCGCTCCAAAGATAGAGGCCTGAAAAGAGTGCCATGCACGAGAAGTACACGATCTCCGAGGTCCAGACCATCTGCAACGACTGGTGCCACTGATGCACCATGCGATAACTGAAATTGAGGTAGATGACCAATGTGCTCACCTCAATGAGAAAGGTCATCAACGTGTTGCCCGTACCGGAAACCACAGAAAGCAGGATCATGGCAATGGCAAATAGGATGATGGAGAACGAAATGACATGGACCACTGGAATGGAGTCGGTGATCAACGTTGCATCGTTGGTGAAGACCGATAGGAGCAGCCTGGGGTTGATGAGGTTCAGCAGCATCAACACCACAGAAGAAACCACACTTACCATCAATAATCGTTTGATGAGGGTGAATACCAGATGGGTTCCACCTTGCCCTATCAGCTTGCTTACCAGGGTCTGAGTGCCTTGGCCGATACCTATCAACGGGATCATCAATACCGAATAACCGCTTCGTACCACGTTTGAAATGGCCAATTCGCGTTCGCCCATGCCTTCAATGATGAGGAAGAAGGTCATCCACGAACCGATTGAAACCACATGCTGCATCATAACGGGCGTGGCAATACGCAGAATGGACCGTACCACCCGTAGGTCGGGCCTCGGGAAGTGGAAACAGTTGAATTGCACTCCTAAACGTTCGCGCCTTACCCACACGATGAGGTAAATAAGGCTGAGGCTTTCCGAAAGCACGGAAGCGTATCCGGCACCTTCGATCTCCATTCGTGGAAATCCCATGTTTCCGAATACGAAGAGGTAGTTGAAAACGAGATTGAACGCGGCCATGATGCCCGCAGCATAGGAAATGGCTCGCGTATCGCTGATGCCGGTCAGGAAGCACCGGTATCCCACTACAATGGCGGCAGGTATCAATCCCAGAACACGGATGTTGGTATAGGCCAGCGTGCTGGTAAGAATGGCTTCCGATTCAATAAGTCTGGAAAGGATGCGGTCGCCAACAGCAAAGTGGAACGAAATGAGCACCGCTGCCATGGCCAATAACAGGTACATGAGATGGTCGAACACCGGACCGATACGTTCTGGCTTTTCCTCTCCATGATAGCGCGCCATGATGATCTGCGCGCCAATGCCCAGTCCGAAAGCAGCCATGAGCATGATGAGCACGTAGATGCCACCGAGCCCCGAAGCGCCAATGGCCACCTCGCTCACCCGTCCGAGGAATGCCGTATCTGTTACGTTGATGACCGTAACAGCCACAAATCCGAGGATAAGCGGGTAGGAGATGCGCCAGATGTTTCGATAGGAGATGGTTTCGTGCATCAGCTCACATGCAACATCAGGCCTTTAAGATACTCTCCTTCGGGATGATAGATGTTGACGGGATGGTCTACGGCATGCCCCAATCGTTTCAGCACACGGACGTTTCTGCCGGCATTGATGGCAGCGGCAAGCACAGCGCTTTCAAACATCTGCGGATTGACAACCTGCGAGCACGAGAACGTGAAGAGCAAACTATTGGGAGCGATCTTCTTCAAAGCGGTTTCATTAAGGCGCTTGTAGCCCTGCACGGCCCTGTGGCGTGCTTTGATGCTCTTCGCAAATGCTGGAGGGTCGAGAATGATCATATCATAACCATCAGCCTTCTCAACGAACTTGAAGGCGTCTTCGCAAATGGCATCGTGGTTCTTTTCATACCCGTTGATGGTGGCGTTTTCTGCGGCAAGATCGACCGCAGGTTGCGAAATATCCACAGAAGTCACCTGTTTGGCTCCGTTGGCCAGCGCATAGACCGAAAAACCACCGGTATAACAGAAGGTGTTGAGCACCTTTTTACCTTTCGCGTATTGCCCCACCAAGGCGCGGTTATCGCGTTGGTCAATGAAGAATCCCGTTTTCTGCCCGTTCACCCAGTTCACCTTGAACTTCAATCCGTTCTCCAACACTTCGGTTTCTTCCTTCTTTCCTTTCAGGAATCCATGTTCCTTCGAGGCCAGGTTCCGGTGGTAAATGGAGTTCAGTTTCAGTCCTTTGATGTTTTCCAGCGCCTTGGTGATCTCTTTGGCGCAGTTGGCCATGCCATCCGTGTGGCTCTGCACCACCGCACAATCGTTGTAAATGTCAACCACGCAGCCCGGCAGTCCATCGCCCTCGGCATGAATAAGCCGGAAACTGTTGGTTTCTTTGGAAAGGAGACCTAGACCTTTGCGCACCGCGAACGCTTCCTGAAAACGTACGTTCCAAAAGGTCTGGTCGATGCGCTCCTTTTCGAAGGTGAGCATACGCACGGCTATGGATCCATTGTGATAGTGCCCCGCACCGATGTAGTTCCCTTGATGGTCTTCTACGCTGACCAACTCACCGTTTTCCGGCTTTGCCGATGTTTTTGCAATGGCGCCCGAAAACACCCAACGGTGCTTCCGTAGTAGCGAACTCTCCTTGCCTTTGTTCAGAATGATTGTTTTCATGGGCGGCAAAGGTATTCTAAACCAGAAGGAATGAGCAGTTTATGCCGGTCCGATTTTTCCGTTCATGTGATAGACCAGCTCGTTGGCATCGAGCAATATCTGAATGGCTTTCAACAGCTCCTTTTCTGGGCGTCCGACCGTATCGATGAGCTCATCCAGATCGATATCCGTTTGCACTGCAGCCCGTACCAACGATAGGTCAGTTTCGTTCATACTCAGCTTGGAAAGCCCGCGGCATACATCGCATTTGCCGCAACTTGTACTATCGTTCTCCCCAAAATATTTGAGAAGCATCTGGCTTCTGCACAGCTTATCGGTCTCAATGAAATGGAGCGCAGCACGTAAACGGTCCTGAATCAATCTGATGCGTACCTCATACACCTCTTTCGGGATATGGATATCCTGTTTACGCACACGGCCACCCACGAAATTGAGCTGCGGAAGGCCGGTCGAAGGTCGGTAATCCAAGACTTCAAGTTTGTGCAGCTTCTGTAGAATGGCAATGGCCTGTTCGGTGGTGTAGCCTGCCCGTTTGGCAATGAGCTGTTCGTTTATGGCAACGGGTTCCTCGAACATCCGGCCATACGAGCGGAGCAGCACCTTTGTAATTCTTCCAACCTTCGGATTACGTATTTCCAGGTCGTACAGCGAATCGTGATTCACCAGGATCTTAAGGTGGGAGCGAGGGTCTGAATTGGCGGAAAGTATCAGGTGGTCGGCCTTTTCGAGAAACGAAACCGCTTCCAGGATCTCTTTCGGCTTCCATTTATAGCGTTCGGAAAGTGCTACAAGGTCAAAGTCGAACCACTCATCTTCGCCACTGCCTTCTGCCAATTGCAACGAGCTACCAATGGAGTAGTAGACCTCCTTGATACGGTCTCGTGTTGGAAAGGTGTGGTTGAGCTTGTGCTGCAGTTCCGAGATGTCTCGATCGCTTACCAATGCCACGGCATAGCTTTCCTTGCCATCTCTACCGCCACGCCCGGCTTCTTGGAAATAGGCTTCCAAACTGTCCGGAAAACCAATATGTATCACCAGTCGCACATCGGGCTTGTCAATTCCCATTCCGAATGCATTCGTGGCCACGATGACCCGTGTCCGGTCGTTGATCCAATCTTCCTGTCTGGTCTGACGTTCATCGTAAGAAAGCCCCGCATGGTAAAAGGAAGCGGCAATGTGCTGCGTTTGCAGAAACTGGGCGATCTCCTTGGTGCGTCTTCTGTTCCGTACATAAACAATGGCGCTTCCGGGTGTCTTTGTCAGTATGCGTACCATTCGTCCCTTTACATCGTCTTCCTTAAGTACCAGGTACGACAGATTGTCGCGGGCAAATGATCTGCGGATGACGTTCTTCTTCCTGAACGCCAGCTTTTCCTGTATGTCGTTCACAACGTTGGGTGTTGCCGTTGCCGTAAGGGCCAGCACGGGGACTTTCGGAAGCAGTTCGCGTATTTCTGCTATCTGCAGATAAGGCGGACGGAAATCATATCCCCATTGCGATACACAGTGCGCTTCATCCACAGCCAAGAGGTTCACCTTCATCTTCTGTAAGCGTACCTGCACTATCTCGGTGCGCAGTCGCTCGGGGCTCAGGTAGAGGAATTTCACATCTCCGTAAACACAATTGTCGAGGATGGTATCTATCTGAGAATAATGCAGCCCAGCGTGAAGCGAAACCGCGTTGATGCCTTTCTTTTTCAGGTTTTCAACCTGGTCCTTCATTAACGCGATGAGAGGCGAAACCACTACACAGATGCCGTCCATGCACAAGGCAGGAACCTGAAAACAGATGGATTTTCCGCCACCGGTTGGAAGCAGGGCCAACACGTCTCTACCATCCAATGTTTCCTGAATGATCTCGCGCTGTTGCGCACGAAAATCATCAAAGCCCCAGTATTGTTTGAGTATGGATTCTGGCGTGGCATTCATCTACGCCAAAGATAGGGGGCTATTTACCTGTATCGGTGGTGGACCATGCATGTGCAGGGACCGAAAAAAGCGACTTGGTCACTTTCCAGGTATTCCGGAAAAGATCCGATCTGCGGTAGGCGTTCAAAGCATCTTCACTTTCCCATTTGCTTAGCGTAAAGAACACATACGGTCTGTACATGTCCTGCACCAGCTCTACACCATGGCAACCTTCCATGGCACGGATCTTCGAGCTGTTCTGCTCAAACGTTTTTAAGAATTCATCTACCAGATGTTCCTGAAAAGTGAGTTGTACAATGCGTGTGATCATTGGAATGTGATGCTAATGACGTCTTCGTGCTTTACCCCAAGAAGTTGAGAAGCATTGGAACGATTGATTGCTATTTCTAAAAGTCCTGATGCACCAAATAAAGCCATTTTTTCCCCATTGGGCACATCGGCATACGAATCGTAAATACGATTGATCACGTGTTGTTCCTTTCGGAACCGGATTTCAAACGGCCGTCCTTGTCCAACGGTCTGGAATAGCACGCGGTCGATATTCGTGATCACATTTCCGTACACATCCACATGTATGGCCAGCCCTCGAATGGTCTTTCCGTCAATCACGGGCACAAACGAGGTCTTCTCGTTCAGGATTTCGGCAGGGCGTCCAAGAATCTCCATGATTCCGCCTTTGGCAAGGTGCGATGCGGCAACGGCAAAGATGTCGCGACTGGGGAAAATGGCCGAAGTAGCGGTCTGCGTTATGAGACTCAGGTCTACGATCTTGGTAGGCGCACGGTCAAAAATGAGAGGGAACATGCCATTGTCTGCACCAATGAAATACTGCCCTCTGAATTCCACCGCCAGGTGATTGATGCGTTCGGTCCGGTTTGGACTTACTCCAATGAGATGAACCGTCCCTTTCGGGAAATCGGGATAAGAGTTACGAACGATCATGGCCGCTTCCGGCACATAGAACGACTTCACCTGATGGGAAAGGTCAATGATCAACGCCTCCGGATGATGCTTGTAGATGGCGCCCTTCAGCACACCCACATAATGATCGCGCAAGCCCATATCTGTGGTCAGGGTTATGATCGGCATCTGTTGGTTAAATGGCTGATTTCGGGTGAATGTTTGAGGGCAATTTGCGTTACTTTGTAAGCGTTCCAAATCTACATAATAAGAACGCGCACCAAAATCTGAAACACCTTAATTTGATGGCTTCTTGAGCGAAAAAACGATAACGATAGACCCGATACCGCCACTGGAATTGTTCGGGGTGAATGAGCGCAAACTCAAGACCATGGCCAAGTACTTCCCGAAGTTGAAGCTTGTGGCACGTGGTCAGGTACTTAAGTTGATCGGTGATGAGGATTCGGTAGAAGAGTTTGAAGCCCGGTTCAAGCAGTTTGTAGGACACTACAATAAGTTCGGAACCTTGCCTATTCTCGAAATTGAGCGTCTCTTGCTTAGCGAGTCGCATGATGGAGAGCACAAACTGGATGAATCTGTTCTGGTTTACGGACCTGCAGGCAATCTCATCAAGGCCCGAACGCCTAACCAGAAGAAGATCGTAACGGCCGTTGATACGAACGACATGGTGTTCATCATCGGCCCGGCAGGTTCAGGAAAAACATATACGGCCGTGGCGTTGGCAGTACGCGCCCTGAAGAGGAAAGAAGTGAAACGCATCATTCTTACGCGTCCAGCGGTGGAGGCAGGCGAAAGCATCGGTTTCCTGCCAGGCGACATGAAGGAGAAGTTGGACCCTTATCTGCAGCCATTGTATGACGCACTGATGGATATGTTGCCGCCAGTAAAACTTGCGCAGTACATCGAAACTGGTGTCATTCAGATCGCACCGCTTGGTTTCATGCGCGGTAGAACACTCGATCATGCCTTTGTGATATTGGATGAGGCCCAGAATGCCACTGATGCACAGACCCGCATGTTCCTCACCCGAATGGGTAACTCGGCCAAATTCATCATAACAGGAGATGTTACCCAGATCGACCTACCGAAAAAGGTACAGAGCGGTCTGCGAAATGCCTGGAACATGCTGCATGGGGTGAAGGGAATCTCCTTTATCGAATTGGGTGGAAGCGACATTGTGCGTCATCCTCTGGTGAAAAGAATTGTTGACATTTACGCTAAGTCGGACGAAAAATGAACGAGTTGAAATTACCTGAAACCCTCACGAAAACTGATTTTGAATTCCCCGGACAGACCAACGTCTATAAAGGAAAAGTACGGGACGTGTATTCCATTGGAGATGACCTGTTGGTCATGGTAGCCAGCGACCGCATCTCCGCTTTCGACCACATTCTTCCGAAAGGGATCCCATTCAAAGGACAGGTGCTGACGCAGATCGCAGCGCATTTCCTCAATGGTACAAGAGACATTGTACCCAATTGGCTAGAGGCAACTCCCGATCCTGTTGTTTCGGCAGGTTATAACTGCAAACCCTATCGGGTGGAGATGGTGATCCGTGGCTACCTTGCAGGTCATGCGTGGCGCGAATACAAGGCCGGGAAACGCATCCTTTGCGGTGTTGCCATGCCTGATGGCATGAAGGAGAATGACCGTTTTCCGGAACCCATCATCACACCGGCAACCAAGGCTGATGAAGGGCATGATGAAGACATCTCGCGCGAAGAGATCATTGCTCGGAATATTGTGCCTAAGGCAGAATATGAACTGATGGAGGAATATACAAGAGAACTCTTCCGTAGAGGAACGGAAATGGCTGCTGAACAGGGACTTATACTGGTTGACACGAAGTATGAGTTCGGCAACAGGAACGGTAAGATCGTTCTGATAGACGAGATCCATACCCCCGATAGTTCACGTTATTTCTACGCGGATGGATACGCTGAACGGCAGTCTAAGGGTGAGGTGCAGAAACAACTATCCAAAGAGTTCGTGCGCGAATGGCTCATGGCCAATGGCTTTCAAGGACTGGAAGGTCAGAAAATGCCATTCATGCCAGATGAATTCGTGCAGACCGTGTCATCACGATACATCGAATTGTATGAAATGATCGTAGGGAAGAAATTCGAGCCGGTGATCTCTGACAACATCACCGAGCGTATTGAAAAGAATGTGAATGCCTTCCTTAGCAGTTTGAAAGGATGAGAAAACGACTTTCAAATCAGCAACCGTTAAAGGAAGTGATCGATGATTGGTTGGCAAAGCACCCAGCGGCCGACAAGGCGAAAGAAACCCGCGTAACCCACTTGTGGGGCGCGCTTCTTGGTCCTTCGGTCAAGAACAGAACCACCAGCCTATACTTCCGCAACGGCATTCTGCAAGTGAAGTTGGATAGTTCCGTGTTGCGGAATGAGTTGTCGTTTGCCAAGGAAAGCATCAAAGAGAAGATGAATAAGGAACTAGGCGAAGAGCTGGTTCTTGAAATTATTATGAAGTGAAAATGAGAAGACTACTTTCCATTCTGTTTTTGTTGCCGCTTGCAGCAGTGGCCCAAGAGGAATTCCGCGAATTCTGGCCGAACGGTACGGTAAAAGAAGAAGGTAAGATCGTGGATAGCCTCAGACAAGGTGTTTGGAAGAGTTTCTATGATGACGGTAAACCGTTCTGCGAAGGCCGATACAAGGAAGACAGGAAGGTCGGCCGTTGGAAATGTTGGTACCGAGACGGTCAACTGCTGAGCGATCAGGAGATTGAGAACGGTAAGAACATCAGCTATTTCCCTGATGGGAAAGTGGAGTTTCAAGGAGTGCTGAAAGATGGCGAGAAGAATGGTCTTTGGGAGTATTTCTACAACACCGGTCAGGTAAAACGCAAGGTTAATTACAAGGCCGGACAACAGCACGGCAAGGAAGAACAATGGCACCTCAACGGGCAGCTCAGTATGACGGGCAATTTCAAGGACGGTAAGAAAGAAGGCCGTTTCAGTTGGTATTACGACAATGGTAAGACCGAAATGGAAGGTGATTTCGTATCAGATCTGCGTAATGGCGAGTGGCAGTTCTTCTATGAGAACGGAACACTGGGCAGCAAGGGACAATTCAAGGACGACAAGCTGGAAGGACCTTGGATCTACAACTACGAGGAAAGCGGTGGTAAATGGAAAAGCGGCAATTTTGCCAATGGCCGGAAAGAAGGTGTTTGGGAACGGGTTTACGAGACCGGAGAGCCTTTCAGCAAGGGGGCGTTCGTCAACGACAAGGAAACCGGAGTGTGGACCTCCTGGTACAAGAACGGACAGGTAAAGGAAACGGGCGAATTCGTAGATGGTAAGATGCATGGCAAATGGTTGGGTTACTTCGAAGGAGGAGAGCCGAAGTTTGATGTGACCTACAAGAACGGGAAGAAGCATGGCAAGGCGCTTCTCTGGTACCCTAATGGCAATAAGCAATACGATAAGTCGTATGCCGATGACCTGGAGGACGGGCACAGCATTGAATGGCATGAGTCTGGCGAGCTGCGCGCTGAGGGAGATTACACCAAGGGAGAGAAGGATGGCCTCTGGAAACTGTTCTACTCGAACGGTTTCAAGTTTCAGGAGCTGAATTACGCCAACGGAAAGCTACAAGGACTGTCGCAGGCATGGTATGAGCATGGAGCAAAGTGGTTCAATATCAACTACATAAACGGTAGACTCAGCGGCACCAACACCTACTGGGACATGGATGGAAACATCACCTATCGTGCGAAATACGCAGATGGAAAACTCATTAAAGTGATGCAAAAGGGAAGTGGGCTGGATAAGTTCTGATCTTACCTGTGAACGGTCACGATTCCTTTGAATTCGTGATCGTGTCCTTGCCAATCTACCAGATAGAAGTAATAAACGTAGGTTCCTTGCTGTACCTGTTGGCCTTTGTACGTACCATCCCAATGGAACTGGTCACTGTTTGACTCAAAAATATGCTCGCCCCATCGGTCATATACGTGCATCTGATACGAAACGTAGCCTTCTCCCGTGCCGAAGAACAGGTCATTGATCCCGTTATTATCGGGCGTGAATGAGTTCGGGACATAAAATGTGAATATCGGCTCCACCTTCACCTTGTAATCTACCGTATCCAAGCAACCGAATTGGGTTTCTACGATAAGCGTGATAGGGTAGATTCCTGTATCAGCGTAGGCATGGGTAGGATGCTGGTCAGCAGCATAATTCCCATCACCGAAATTCCAGTCCCAAGCAGTGACGTTCTCAGAAGATAGGTCGGTGAAAATGAACCGTGGATCAATGATCTCCTTCACATCATCGTCTACCGAAAAAAGGGCGTCCGGCTTCGGGTAAACCGTTATGAAATCGGGGCGCAGGATCTCCGATACGCATCCGTTGGCAGAGGTTACCCTCAGGAAGATGCTGAATTGCGCCATACTCATTGGGTCGATCTCCGGATCGTAGAGGAACATGGGGTTGGGAGCAGTGGCAATTGACGAATCGGCTCCAAGATTCCATTCCCAACTCGAAAGGGAATAAGGTGATAGAATGGTGGTTTGATCCATGAATTGAACCCGCAAGGGCTGACACCCCTCATTTGGAGAAGAGGAGAAATCCACATTTGGTAGGGGATATACTTCCACAACCTTGGTCACGCTGTTCGAACAGGCATGGTTGGTCGTCACTGTAAGATTGACGTTGTAAAGATCAGGTGCGCCATATACTCTGAATCCGTTCTGTGTAGCAATAACGGTTCCATCGTCCAGATCCCAAAGCCAATCGGTAATGGCATCATCCGTTACCGGAATGATGGTCGATTCATCGTTGAAGAAGATGGTATCCTCCAAGCAGGTGGCAAGTCCACTGGCAAAATCGGCCGTTGGTAGGGGGTGGACTACGGCATCGCCATCCGACCTCGTGCTTTTACATCCAGGACCGTTTGAAATGAGCAGTTCTGCGGAGTACGTTCCAGGGACCTGAAAATCGATGCTCGGGTCCTGCAACGTGCTGGTCTGATTATCGCTGAAAGTCCATAGCCAATCGGTGATGTCATAGGCCCCGTTGGGGTCAGAAAGATCGGTGAACTGTATCTGAATTGGAAAACACACACTATCGAACGTGAAATCCGCTACGGGAACAGGGTAGATCTCAATGGCATTCTCCATCGTGTCAGTACAACCGAATTGCGAAGAAACAATCAACGAAACCGGATAGACCGCATCAGCCGCGTAATGCTGATAGGGAGGTGATTGAAGCTGCGATGTATTGCCATTTCCGAAATTCCACTGCCAGTCGGTAATGTTTCCTGATGGAATGGACGAAAGGTCTGTGAACTGGGCAGAGTCGTCTTCACAGACATTCACGAAAGAAAAATCTGCAACAGGAAGATCGTATACGTTAGTGACGACCTCCAATGTGTCATCGCATCCGTGCTGTGTGGTGACTATCATCTCAACGGTGTATTGCCCCGCGTTGGCGTACTGATACGTTGGCGGGACAGATGGCAGAATAGGCGAATTGTCGCCCATATCCACTTGCCACGTATCCAAGATGCCGGGCGGAACGACAGTGGTATTATCCACCAACTCAACGGGAACATCGATACAGACATCGGTGACAGAGAAATCCACCACCGGGTTAGGGTAGGAGACCAGCTGAAAACTGGTGTCTGACACGCAGCCCTCATCACTCGTGGCGGTAAACACCACGGTGTAGGTGTTGGGGGTAGAGTAGACATGGATTGGGGCAGCTGCATCGGAAGTGCTGTTGTCTCCGAAATCCCAGTCATATTGTGTTATGGTTCCGCTCGAAACGGAAGAATTGTTCACGAATTGCACGTCATCGAGCGTGCATTCCGCCTGCACGGAAACATCTACCAACGGACTCGGATAAACGTCAATGGTGGCGGTGGTCGTGTCCTTGCATCCATCGCCACTTGTGGTTATCAACTCCACGTCATAGGTGTTTTCGGCCGTGTAGAAGATGGATGGATCGGCCACATTGGACGTTTGCGTGTCTCCGAAATCCCATTCATACTGCGCGATATTGCCGGGTGCATTGATCTGTGTCTGGTCAGTGAAAACGGTTGGATCTCCCAAACAACCGGGAATGAAACTGAAATCGGCATCTGGTTTCGGATACACCGTGACAGTGGTCTGATAGTTTGCCACACAGTTGATGTCGGTGGTAATGGTCAGTTCAACGGTGTACGTGCCATCGGTGGCATACAAATGCGTTGGGCTTTGATCGGACGAGGTATTGTTGTCGCCAAAATCCCATTGGTAGCTGTCGATGTTACCTGAAGCAACAGCAGATTGGTCGGTGAAAACCACCTCATCCGGAAAACAGACGTTCGTTGTCGTGAAATCTGCCGTTGGGAAATCCGGTAGTTCCACTTCAATATCAATTGATTCGCACTGTGGTCCGATAGTGTAAGTGGCGGTGTAATTTCCTACACCGGGCATGCCTGCCGGAACGTTGTAAGTGTCGGTGGTCTGGCCCACCAAGGCAATTCCTTCCTTGTACCATTGCCATGTGCCACCGAAGGTATCGGCCACAGCGGTCAGAACGATATTGTTGTCGCAATACTGGCCAGACTGAGATATGCTCAACACATCAAATTCCTCGGTCGAAACAAGGCTGAGATCGTCCATATAGTAGTAGGTCCGCGCTCCACCGCTGCCACAATCACCACCCATCACTATGGCGTTGATGTCCATACTTGGGGTGAAGGTCACCGTGATGGGTTCCCAGCCAAGCGGACCACCTACCGTTGTCTGGCCCAGTTGCACCCAGCCGCCTTGACCAAGCGGACAGTCGTTTCCACCGAACGGAAGGTCTCCGCAATTGGGAGTTCCGTAGAAGGTGAGGTTAAGATTGGGACTGTTGTTGGTGTAGCCCATGAAAAAGCTCAGATCGTAGGTCTGCCCAGCGGTCATGGTTGAGGTGAGGCAGGCGCCCACATATTCCTGCCAACCGTTCATGTTGATGAAACCTACAAAGCCATTTCCATCGGGTGGGGGTAGACTTGCCCCTCCATCGAAGTTGCTTCCTGCTGTTCCACAGGTGTGCCAATAATCCGATGTCGGGTTGGAGGCCTGTATCCATGTATCGGCACAATCAAGTCGGGAGTATCCGTTCGGACAGCAACTTCTATCCTCAAACGAACTATTCGGAATGAGCGAAGAAGCGTTGGTGGAACCACCGAACCCGGTGCAGACGCATTCATCATCATTCAGGTCGATCGATCCGTCACCGTCATCATCCACACCGTTGAAGCAGTTTTCCTGCGAGAAGGCCGACAACGACAGAAGAAGCATTGACAGCACAAGCAGCGACCTCAGGACAGAGTAGCTCCGTTTGTCTTTTGATATGGGGTTGGTAAATGACACTATTGAAAGTACCGAATTTAGGAAACTGCAATAATCCTGCAATTAACTATTGTTACACAAACGGTAAAGGGGGCTTTCGGTTGCCCAGTTGAACGGGTCGGTTCAACTACCGATGCAGGGTGACGTGGCCCACGAACTCATGGTCGTCATTCTGCCAATCCACCACATAGAACCTGTACGAGTAGGTGCCTTGCTGCACCTGTTGGCCCCTGTATGTCCCATCCCAGTGGTATCGGTCATCATTCGATTCGAAAATCAATTCGCCCCAACGGTCGTAGATGAAGAATGAATAGGATGTGTATCCTTCTCCCTGGCCGAAGAACTGATCGTTGATGCCATCATTGTCGGGTGTAAACGAATTGGGAATGTAGAAACTGAAATTGGGTTCAACCTTCACCTCAATTCCAGCCGTATCCTTGCATCCGTACTGCGTTTCCACTATCAATTCAACCGGATAATCTCCAACCGATTGGTAATCGTGGGCCGGGTTCTGGGCAGAACCATACGTTCCATCTCCGAAACTCCAATCCCAAAGTGTAACGTTCTCAGTAGAGAGATCGGAGAAATCGAAATGAGGGTCAATGATGCTCTGAACGGTCGGTTCAACAGAAAAGTCGGCCAGCGGCTTCGGATAAACGGTAACGTGATCTGGTATGAATGCTCGCGAAATGCATCCATTGGCAGAAATTACCTGAAGCCCGATATCGTACTGCTCCGTACTCATCGGGTCCAGTTCAGGGTTGTACGTTACGTACGGATTGGGGACATCTGATGTGGTTGAGTCGTTTCCGAGATACCAATCCCAACTGGCAAGCGAATATGGAGAAGGAATGGAGCTCTGATCAATGAACTGAACATGCAGAGGTGCACATCCTTGCGGTGGTTCTGCTATAAAACCAACGTTCGGCAACGGATAGATCTCTACCACCTTGGTCACATCGTCTGTACAACCATGATTGGTGGTAACAGTAAGATTCACGTCAAACAGATCGTGTGTGGTATACAGATGAAATCCGTGCTGCGTGGTCATGAAGTTCCCATCATCGAAACTCCACAACCACTGGTCAATTGCATCATCAGTGATCGGTGAAATAGTGGATTCATCCACAAAGAAGATGGTGTCCTCCAAACAGGTGGCCAGGTCTGATGGGAACTCGGCAACGGGCAACGGATGCACCACCGCATCGCCTGCGGCAAACGAACTTTTGCAACCGGGGCCGTTTGTAATGAGAAGGTCGGCAGCAAACGTACCGGGCATCATGAAGTCGATGCTCGGATGTTGTACACTGCTTATTTGACCATCACTGAATTGCCACTGCCATGTAGCTACAGGATACGAGCCGTTTGGCTCAGAAAGGTCTGTGAACTGGACCTCCAACGGAAAGCAGACACTGTCGAATGTGAACGCTGCAACAGGAACAGGGTAGATCTCAATGGTCTGCAGCAGTGTATCGGAACAGCCATTTCCAGAAGACACGATCAATGAGACAGGGTAGAAGGCATCTGCAGGGTAACTCTGATGCGGTGCTTGTTGCAAAGCAGAAACGTTTCCGTTCCCAAAATCCCATTCCCAGTCAGTGATGGTTCCTGATGGAATGGTTGACAGGTCAGTGAATTGCACGGAGTCGTCTTCGCAGATGTTGACAAATGAGAAATCGGCAATCGGAAGGTCAAATACGTTCACAGAATGATCCACGGTATCCTTACAGCCATCTGAGGTGGTGGCAATGAGTTGAACTGTAAACGCACCGCTATTCGAATAGGTGTATGTCGGATTCTGAGCGGTCATCAGGACCGAATTATCGCCAAGGTCCCATTCCCAAGCATTGACGGTGGCACCAGTAACGGTTGATTGGTCCACAAATCCTGTTTCTTCGTTCAGACACACATCCTCCCAGGTGAATTCGGCCTCTGGTTTTGGCAGAACGGTCACGTCAATGGCAACCGAATCCTCGCATCCCAAAGCAGTGGTCACCACAAGCGAAGTGGGATAGGTTCCGCCAGTGGCGAATACGTGTGTTGGATTCTGTACGATTGCTGTGCCGCCATCTCCAAAATACCACTGCCACGAGTCAATGGAGCCGGAGCTGACAGTCGATATGTCGCTGTAGCCCGTTGCAATCTGTGCGCATTCTACCGTATTGGTGAAATCTGAAACAGGCAAAGGATGCACCGTAATGGTCTGTGTGATGGCATCTGTGCAGGCGTGGTCGGTGGTGGCAACGAGGGTTACGCTATA
>JBFHEW010000002.1:0-19928 GCA_041583955.1 Bacteroidia bacterium
GTAGAGGTGACAGGCCACCCGGAAATCCATCTCAACGTGAGCACAAGTACCGGAAAAGGACATTTGTTCGTTTACCTCGAAGAGGTGCTGCCAGATGGAACAAGTCGGTACATCACCGAAGGAATGCTGGACATCAACCACTCCAAACTGTGCGAGGATGGCGATTATTCGTGCTGTTTTCCACAGCATTCTTTCAAAGAGAAGGACATGGTGGAGTTGCAGCCCAACGAATTCAGGAAAACGGTGATCAATATGATTCCTACGAGTTATGTGATAAAGGCAGGAAACCGCATCCGTTTGGCAGTTGGCGTGGCCGATAAGGACCACTTCGATATTCCGGCCGAAGACATACGGCCAGAAAGCATCAATATTCTAACTGGTGGCGAAAACGGTAGTTTTGTCCGTCTTCCCATTGCGAAAAAAGACGTGAATTGATATGAAACAACTTATTGTAGACTTTACCAATCAGATGGCGAAAGCCATCGTCATCGGAAACGCTTACACGCCTTCACAGAAAGGCAGAAAGATATCCAATGTGCTTATTTCGGGCCTAGGCGGCTCGGGTATCGGTGGAACCATTGCCGCTGAGGTGGTGGCCTCGGAAGCGCGTATCCCTATTCTCACGAACAATGGCTATTTCATTCCGGCTTTTGTGGATGATGAGACGCTGTTCTTGGCATGTTCCTATTCTGGAAACACCGAAGAAACCATTAGCGCTGCCAATCTTGCACACGAGAAAGGAGCCAAGGTGGTTGTCATTTCCAGCGGTGGAAAACTAAAGGAATTGGCCGATCAGCATCACTGGGATCATATCGGGATTCCGGGCGGCCAACCACCAAGGGCCAGCTTCGGATTGTCGTTTCCAGAAGTGCTTTATGCGCTGCATGCCCATGGCATCATCTCAAAGAGATTCGAGAAGGAGCTCGAAGCGGCCATCAAGCTGTTGGACGACAACGAGGCCGCCATTCAGGCAGAGGCCAAGGAGGTGACTGAAAAACTGTTCGGGAAGATCCCCGTGATCTATGCTGCCGATGGTTTTGGAGGAGTGGCCACACGATTCCGCCAGCAGGTAAACGAGAACAGTAAAATGCTTTGCTGGCATCATGTGATCCCCGAAATGAACCACAACGAGCTGGTGGGCTGGAGAGACAAAAATGATGACCTTGCCGTGGTCCTGTTCAGAAATGAAACGGATTTCAAGAACATTCAGGCCAGAATGGAGATCAACAAAGGCACTTTTGCCGAGTACACCGATACGACCATCGAGATCTGGTCAAAGGGTTCGTCTGACCTTCAGCGAGCGCTTTACCTCATTCATATTGGCGATTGGATCTCGTTCTTCTTAGGTGAGAAGAAAGGGGTGGATATCATGGAGGTGAAAGTGATCGACCATCTGAAAGGAGAGTTGGCGAAACTAGCCCCCTAGAATCCCGTAGGGAGACTTTCCCTGCGAACTCTGTGTTTCTTTCTGTGTTCTCTGTGGTTAAGAAATCTCTTCGACCTTTGCGGTTCAATGGAAAAGCACAACGTTCATTTCGAAGACAAAGGCCTCGTTCCGTACAAGGAATGTTGGGATTATCAGTTGGAGCAATTCCACGAGATGACCGACAGGAAGAAGTGGAACAAACTCAATCCGGAGCTCCAAAGACCGACTGAAAGCCGCCTTATCTTCTGTTCGCATCCGCATGTTTACACATTAGGTAAAAGCGGAAAAGAGGAGAACCTGTTGCTGACAGAAAGCGAACTCAGATTCCATGGAGCCGAGTTCTACCACATCAATCGCGGTGGCGACATCACCTACCACGGCCCTGGGCAGATAGTGGGCTACCCGATCTTCGACCTCGATTTCTTCTTCCACGACATCCATCGGTTCATTGACGAACTCGAAGGGGCCATCATTTCCACCTTGGGGCAGTACGGCATTGAAGCCGGTCGCGGACCAAAGGGTTACACAGGGGTTTGGATCGATTGGGAAAATCCTGAGAAAGCACGCAAGATCTGCGCCTTCGGAATGCACACCAGCCGTTGGGTCACCATGCATGGTTTTGCCCTCAATGTGAATACCGACCTTCAGTATTACAGGCACATCATTCCGTGCGGAATAGACGACAAGGCTGTTACATCCATGCAGCAGGAATTAGGAATGGTTGTCGATGAAGAAGAAGTGAAAATGAAGCTGAGATCGGAGATACAGAACGCGCTCGGTATTCAGTCTTTCCGGTAGTGCCTTCTTAGAAAGCGTTTCACATCAACTTCCGCATCCAGAGGCGTATCATCATACATTAATCCGACCAGTTGCCGCGCGAAATAAGGCGCTATCATCACCCCCTTTGTACCCATGCCGTTGAAAAGGAACACGTTTTCGTGGGCCGGATGCGCCCCGATCACCGGTCGCCTATCAACAGCCGTTGGTCGGATGGCGGCTTTTTCCTCCAGCACCTCCAGCTTCACATTCAGTACCTTCTCTGCCTTTGCGAGCAGCTCCTGCGTAGAAGCCTTGGTCGGAATCTCGTCCAGCTTGTCCCACTCGTAGGTTGCGCCCAGCTTGAAAATGTCTTTGTTCTCTGTCGGGAAAAGAAGGAATTGATGGTTATAGATCCTATCGGGGGTAAGCGATGAATCGGCTTTCACGGTGAGGATCTGTCCTTTTGTAGGTTTGAATGGAACCCAGTTGAAAAACGGGTTGTCAGACACGAAACGGCCTTCTGAGAAGATGACCCTATCTGCCGAAACGTCCTTGTAGTTTATCTGCGAAGCATGGACCGTCAGTGCTGCATGATCGAATTCATCGCAGATCATGGCGCCACTGACCTTCAGGTATTCCCGGTACGCCAGCAGCATCTTTTCCACTCGAAGAAAACCGGCCTGTCTGACAGTAGCATTCGCCAAGATGGTGTCCTTGAAAGGCCCTTCAGGCTTTCCAGGTTCGATCGTCTCCACATAAGGCGCGAGCCTTCTTTCGTTCAAAGCCCGATGCCACTCGCCAAGGTCGGCTTCTGAAGTGATGGGTTTCAGTATGGGGAAGCCATCATGAATGGAGGTGATCGATAAACGGGCATCTATTTCCGAGTATGCTTCTACCAGGTGCGGAAGGAGCAGGTCGGCATTCCAGCTTTTGAGTTTACGTTTGAATACAACAGGGTTGTAAATGCCTCCTGCTATGAGCGAAGCGGAATTCGTTGGGCAGGCGTCAATCACCAGAAACGACTTCCCAGCCTTCTCCAATTGATGACAGAGATTCAGTCCGGCAATTCCAAAGCCGACAATCAGATTCTCCGTATGTTTCAATCAGTCTAAAGTTTGGAAGTGTAATTGGCCCCAAACATAGACAACGGGATGAAAACGATGAAATCCAAATAGAACCATTCGGGATACGTGGTTATGAGAACCATGTTCACCAGGCCGAGTATGGTAAGCACTGCGCCTAAGGTCAACCCAACGTTCATGGTGTCTTCTCGTAGAATGCGCCCCACCGTGACTCCGCCCGCAAGCGAACCCAAGGCATGCGAAACAATGATCAGAACAAGTCCAATGTCTGATAGGCCGCGCACCATTTCCTGTAAACCATCAATGGATAGGCTGACGTTTTCGAAAGAGCCAAAATAGTTGACGGAAGCCAAGGTGCCTGCCGATATCACTACAAAAGCAACAGTCAATCCGGCAATTACTGCAAAGAATTTTTTCATAGGATAACGTTTAAGGTTACCCTAATGTAACGAAAAAGAAGACAGATTACTCCTACTGGTATTTTGAAAGCGCAAGTTTGGCAGCGTTATACGCATTCACCACTCCGCCATTGGCCGATAGCTTTTTGAATTTGGTGGTCTTTGTCTGATTGTATTCCGGGTCGGGGAGTAGCACGGAAAGCTTCGGGTATTTGTTGCTCGAATCCAACAACAGCTGCTTCAATTCTGCTGCTGTGATCTCTGGGAAATACGACTTTATCAGCGCAGCAACTCCGCTCACAACCGGTGCGGCCATGCTGGTGCCATCCTCAAACTCGTAGGTGTCATTCGGTTTGGTGGAGTAGATCTGCACGCCAGGAGAGAACAGATCGACCGACTTTTTGCCATAGTTTGAGAATACGCCTACCAAGTGCTCGTCTCCCGTAGAAGAAGAGGCGCCAATGGTGAGCCACGTGGAGCACGAGCCTTTTTCGAAAGCGTAATTCGGGTCGGGATAATTGGACGTCCTATCCACATTCTCAGCATCGTTTCCAGCGGCATGGATCATCAGCACGCCTTTTTCCTCAGCGTGCTTAATGGCTCTTTGTACTTCTTCAAAATGCGGGGAGTACGCCTTGCCGAAACTCATGTTGATGATGTGTGCACCGTTGTCTGCTGCGTAGCGGATGGCATTGGCAACGTCCTTATCGAACTCGTCTCCGTTCGGAACGGTTCTAAGTATCATCAACTCAACGTTCGGGCAGATACCGTCCATTCCGATGTTGTTGCCGCTTACCGCCCCAACAATACCTGCTACGTGCGTTCCATGGTCGTCATGCGGTGCAGAAACGTCATTGTTCCCGTAAAAACGGTCTTCCGTATTGTCCGGATCGTCTCCAATGAACGATCGGTCAACGAAATTGGGATTGTAGTGGTACTCCAGCTTTTCTTGGAGGTATGTATGGTATTTGACCAATGCATCCTTACTGAAGTTCGGGTCCTGAGCCAGCCCAGACAGGATCTGTTTGTAAAGCTGAACACTTTCGCCTTGCCAGCCACCGAGGTCCTCCGCAGAATACCCTTCGCCCAATTCTGCAGTTGCGGTGCTGTCTGCTGCGTTGTAGATGGTCAGGAATCCATTCACCTGCTCAAATTCACCTGCGGTTTCGTTCAGTTCTTTCAGTATCTCTTCCTTGGCCTTTACAAACAGTTCGTAATCGGCCCGATCGGCTTTTGCTACTTCTTTCTTTGATTCCACTTCCTGAAAACGTGGCGCCAGTTTTCTGTAAATACGGGTGATTTCGAGATTGGCCTGATTCAGGTTCTCCCCGTTGGCATTCCCTAGGAAATTCCACCCATTCACGTCATCCACGTATCCGTTTTTGTCATCGTCCACGCCATTGCCGGCAATCTCATCTTCGTTCACCCAGATGTTGTCTTTCAGGTCCTCGTGGTCGGTGTCAACGCCAGAATCCAGAATGGCCACCACCACCTTGGTCGGTTTCCGGTCTTTCAGTAGTTCATAGGCCTTTTCGGCTCCCACACCGTAGATTCCTTCGGAGGGGTCTTTCATGTGCCAACCTTGCAGCGGAGCATTCTGAGAAAAGGATGAAATGGATAACAGTATTGCTGCGAGCAATGGGGAGAGAATTCGCTTCATGAAAGACATGGTTTTGAGTGTGCTGATTATTCGGGCGGTAATGATACCGATGTTTTCTAGATCGGAACACAAAAACGGCAAAGGTGTTCTGGAGTTCCGATGGATCTAACGTTTTTTAGGAGCGGGTGGCATTGATACGACATGAAAAAAGCCACTGCACGTAGCGTGCAGCGGCTTTCCAACCTTCAACCCAAACTTTTTAAGCGGCATTCAGAGATGCCTTGAAATCTTTTTTATACGCCCTGCCGATGGGAACACTGAACCGCATATCGCAGTCGCGGATCTCGATCGTGCTGCCTTTTACTGCCGAAACCTTATCCAGATTGACAATGAAAGACCGGTGCGACCGGACAAAATTGTTGTCTGGCAGAGAATCAACCATGTCTTTCATGGTAGACAGGGTAATGTATTTTCCTGTGGTGGTCTTAATGATCACATAATCACTAAGTGCTTTGATGAAGAGGATCTCGTCCAGAATGACAGGTACCAATTGGTAATTGGCCTTGATCAGAATCCTCTCCTTCCCTTTTCCGCTATTTGTATCCGTTCTCATGGCTTGAGCTTTTGATCGTTAATGTTGTCGTTCTGGTAATAAATTTTCCGTTTGGTGTTGTTATTACACTTTTCGGCCGTTAGAAGTTTCCACTTTTAGACGAAATTGGCCTATTTCCCGACCAATCGACAAACGGATGGTTTCGAGAATGGGCATGGTTCAGTGCAGGAATCCATTTTATTACTTTTGCAAACCCTGTTTTCAGGACACATAACATTTAACCAATTGGCGCGTTAGTCGCTCACTTCCGGTTCATTGGCAAGACTCCTCATCATATTATCTCTTGTTCTGTTCGGTTCAGCCGCCTACTCGCAGCAGGGTAAGCTTGTGCTCAATGGCAATGTTACCAAAGAAGGACAACCACTACCTGAAGCCGAGATAAAGATCTTCCGGTTGGACGGAGGGTTAAAATATTCTTACGCCAACAATGTGGGAAAATTCGTAGCCTCGCTCGATCTGAATACCGAGTATGTGGTGAGTGTTTCCGAAAAAGGATATACCACACGCACCATTACGGTACTTACCAAGGTGCCGGCAGGTGTTTCTGGCGATCATTCCCAATCGGTTACGCTGGATCTTCAACGCATCAGGCAGGATCACAAAGGCAACAGTATTCGTGAAGAAACTGCCGGAGGCGTCATGTTCAATGAAGGTTCAGGCTCGTTCGTAACGGTCACGCGCGACATTAGCCGTATTGAAGAAGAGAAGGCGGCAGCTGCCGAGGCGGCCAGAATACGTGAGGAAGCCCGCCAAAGGGCTTTGGCCGCTGCCCGCGAAAAGGCCAGGCTCGACTCCATTGCCCGGGCAAGAGAGCTGTTCATTGCCGATTCCATTGCCAATTGGGAATTGCGTCAGCAGGAGCTGAAGGCCGCCAAAGAGAAAGCCCGTTTGGATTCGCTTGCAGCCGTAGAGGCTCACTTGGCCAAAATGAAGGAGAAACTGGCCCGTCAACGCGAAGAAGAGCTGAGCAACGAAGCCAAGAAACTGGAAGAACTGGCAGCAGCCGAACGCGAACGCAAACGCATGGCCGCTCTTGAAGCCGCCAAGGCCGATTCGATTAAGAACGCTCAACTCTCCGAAGCCGAAGCGCTGGCCGCGGCCGAAAAAGCCAAGAAGGACTCCATTGCAGAAGCAAAACGTTTGCGCGAAATGGCCGAACAGGCCAAGCAGGATTCGATAGCAGCTGCAAGGGAAGCCGATAAACTTGCACTTCAGCAGGAAAAGGAGGCAGAGCGCCTGCGTAAATTGGCCGAGAAGGACTCTGTGGCCGCGGCCAAGGAAGCAGAAAGACAAGCCGCTGAGTTGGCCAAGCAATTAGACGCCCAACGCAAGCAGGCCGAGCTCGATTCGCTTGCCAATGCGAAAGAGGCTGAGCGTAAGGCTGCAGAGCTTGCCAAGCAGTTGGAGGATGCACGCAAGAAAGCCGAGGCCGACTCGCTGGCTGCGCTGAAAGCAGCCGAAAGGGCGGAGCAGGAACGTTTGGCCGCAATTGAGGCCGCCAAACGTCAGGCAGAAAAAGACTCTATCGATGCGGCCAAGGAGGCAGCACGTGTTGCGGCCGAGCTGGCCAAGGAAATGGAGCGCCAGCGTAAACAGGCCGTTGCCGACTCCATTGCTGCTGTGAAAGAAGCGCAACGATTGGCCGAAGAACAGGCGCGTTTGGCAGAAGAGGCCAGAAAGAAAGCGGTTCTTGATTCCATTGCCGAGGCAAAACGATCGGCAGAGCTTGCCGAACAGGCCAGAATGGATTCGATTGCCGCAGCCAAAGAGGCAGAACGTATTGAGCGCCTCAGACTACAGGAAGAAGCCATACGGCAGGAAAAGGCACGGGCGGACTCTATTGTGGCGGCCAAAGAAGCGGCAAAGCAGGCCGAGATAGCACGGGTCCGTGAACAGCGCAAGGAGAACACAATGACCATTACCACCGACAAGAAAGGCGGGGATGTGATAACCACAACCATTGTGAACATTTACGGAGTAAAAACCACCTACAAGAAGATTGCCCATAGTTGGGGCGATGTGTTCTACTACAAAGGCGAAGCCATCATAACGGACGCACTCTACAAGACGGAGATGGAAAATGCCCGAAGAGAGGTGAATCCGGAGAACGTGACTGAGTAATCGGTTTACTTTGAGTGGGAATTAATCCACTCTAGTAGAATTGCTTTGGCCGCATCCGCTAAACACTGTTGAATTTTGTAAAAGATAGACAATCATTTTCAACAATGTTTTGATTTTTAGATAGATTTCTCCAAATTCATCCCTGAAACCAGAATTGGGGAAGCCGAAAACCACCGACAGAGTAGGCGCTTTTTAAAAACCTATATCAATCGGTTTGTATTTGAAGACGGAAGCGTTCTTGCACTTCAGACCATTAAGTAATTTTACTAACCCGACCAGTTTAGAACTACTGCTTTCACACAGCGGTTCTAAACTGGTCATTTTCGTTAAACGATGAAAAACCAAATACTCCACACACTCTTTATGATGGTGTTTTTCCGGTTTTCGCCTTCGCACAAAACCCTGGTGATCTTGACCAATCTTTTGGCGACAATGGATTCGCTACCATTGACATAAACGGTCAGGGACTACTAGACCGCGTCTCCAAATTATCACATCAACCTGATGGAAAAACGGTTTTCGTAGGGGCCGTAAGAAACGCAAGCGGAACTCAATCCGACTTTTTACTGGGAAGAATAACAACAAGCGGGGACATTGACCAATCTTTTGGAAGTCAGGGAACTACCATTACCGACATTGGGAGCCAAGATGGTTTATCGGGTTTGTTTGTTAAAGAGTCTGGCCAGATTCTTTCTGGGGGCTCAAGCAATGAATTCGGAGATTACCAATTCTTACTAACCCAATACAACTCAGACGGTTCGGTCGATGCAGGTTTCGGTCAAGCAGGAACTGTACAAACCGATATTCCAAGCACCAACGGAGGGGTTATGACTTCTTTTGTTTCAGATATGGGTGGTCATTTTTACGCGATTGGCTCGGCAAGTGGTGATATTGCTATAGTCAAATATGACACTAATGGTGCCACTGATTCTAACTATGGCGACATGGGAATAGTTTTACAGGATTTGGGACTTATAGAAGGTGCATCTAACTGCGCAATTCAACAAGATGGTAAACCGGTAATTTGTGGGACACAAGCAATTCCTGGAAATCCCGAAGATGCAATTGTTAGTCGGTTACTAACCGATGGCAGCCTAGACTTATCCTTCAATGGAACCGGTTGGGTAGACTTGTCATTAAGTGAAAGCACAGATAGGCCAACAGATGTCGTATTGCTTGCTGATGGTAAAATTTTTGTCGTGGGAAATACGGTTAATGCTTCGTCCACAGCGTTTGAAATCTTTGCCGTTCGCCTGATGCCCGATGGAAGCTACGACAACAGTTTTGGCACGAATGGAATAGCGAGATACGACATAGGTGTAGGAGATGATTACGCCATTGCGGTTGTACTCCAACCAGATGGCAAAATGATTATTGGAGGAGGCACCAATGATAATAGTACCATTGCGAATGAAGATTTTCTCTTATTGAGGATAAACGAAGATGGTTCGTTGGACCAAAGTTTTGGTAACAACGGTATTGTTGTAACTGAGATTAGCAGTTCTTACGAAAGAATCGTTGACATGGAATTACAATCAGATGGGATGCTTTTAGTAGCGGGGACAGCTAAAATCGGTTCGTCCGAAGACATCGCCTTTGCGCGTTACCACACAGGGTTAAATATTTCTGTACCAGAAGTTGCTGATCAGACAGAAATGTCAGTTTATCCCAACCCAGCAACAGAAACGATGATGGTAAAATCTGAAAGCAGAATGACTAGCGTTGAGTTGCTGGATGCACTTGGCAGAAGCGTGCTAGTACAAACGGTTAACGCTACTCAGTTACAATTAGATTTATCTGAAATCCCTAGCGGCATTTACCTTTTGCGCGCCACAGATGACAAACGTATTCTTACTAAAAAAGTGGTGAAGGAATAGCCCCTTATTTTGAGTGAGCTGAAATCCAATCAATGATCATCTTGAACAGCTCTTCTCTTTCCGGCTCGTTGTGCGATTCGTGGTAGAATCCGTCAAGCGATCGGAAGGTTACTGCCCCGTTTGCTTTTGCCGCAAATTCCTTTGAGGCATCGTGACTTGTGAGTTTGTCGGCTGTTCCATGATACAGCAATACGGATGTTTTGAGTTCGTTGGCATGCTCCAATGCCCACAGACCCTGTCCGTGCACACCAACAAAGAAGGCGGTGCTTATCTTATCGTGCACCAGTGGGTCATTCACGTACCGTTGAACTTCTTTGGGGTCTTTTGAAATGGCATTCACATCGAGCTTGCTTGATTGAACCAGGCCCGGAAGAATACCGCTCACCAATTTTGCCAACGACACCTGTATGGCCGGTGGATCGAACGCCAATTTGAGCCAAGGAGCCGAAACAATGGCCCCGCTGATCTTCGGGTTTCTCTTTATCAGATAATTCAGAAGCACGTTTCCTCCCATGCTGTGCCCGAACAGGAAAGTGGGTTTTGCAGGTACCAGTTCCACCATTTTCGAGGTCAACTCTCCCACACATCCCAGCAGCATGTTGTAGTCTGAAACATGACCGCGCTTACCGCCTGTCTTTCCGTGTCCTATCTGATCGTACGCAACCACCGAAATACCTGCATTCGTAAGTGCATCGGTGAGGTAGTTGTATCGGGAGGAGTGTTCGCCCATTCCATGAATGATGCCCACAACAGCCTTAGGGTTCTCTACCAACCACGATTGTCCATAAACAGTAAGTCCTGTTTTAGATCTCCATGAGTATTCGTTGTGCTCCATTTTCTTGATATGATTGCAAATATCGGGTTTAACCTTCGTGGTTGATTCTTCTATCTTTGGTCGAACGCAATCCTATGAAAAAAGTTCTAAAAGTTGTTCTGGTCATTATTCTTGTCGCCATCATCTATGTGGGTGGCAACCTGATATACGGCACCCTCACCGATTTCAAGCCACCGGAAGAAGAGTTGATCGCGATCAATGCGGTCAACGCGCAACGTCCCGACAGCATCATTCAGATTCTCAATTGGAACATCGGGTATTGCGGTCTGGGAGAAGAGAGCGATTTCTTTTACGATGGCGGTTCTACCGTGAGAATGGAGCAATCCATCGTTCAGAAGAACCTCAATGGAGTGATGAACACGCTTAAGTATTACGATGAAGCGGACATCATCTTACTACAGGAAGTCGATACTCTTTCCAAGCGAAGTTGGAGGTTGAATGAATACACCGATATCGGGCAGATCCTACCTGAGCACAATAGCTCGTTCACGCTCAACTACAATGTCAATTTTATTCCCATCCCGTTTACAGACCCAATGGGCAAAGTGATGGGTGGTCTGGCCACGTACAACCGATTTACGGTAACCAATGCCACACGTTATCAGTTCCCATCAAGCTATGCCTGGCCCAACAGCATATATTTTCTCGATCGCTGCTTCATGGTTCAGCGCATGCCGTACAGGAATGTAGAGCTGGTTGTCATCAATACCCACAACTCTGCCTACGATGATGGTTCGTTGAAGAAGGCAGAAATGGATTACCTGAAGGAATTCCTCAAAGCCGAGGAACAGAAAGGCAATTACATCATTGTTGGAGGAGATTGGAATCAGCATGCTCCCGGAACGGGCGACCGTCAGGTGCCGGAACAGTACTTGGATGGTTGGAATTGGGTGTACGACACAACATATCCTACAAACAGAAATCTGGAGAAGGCCTACGTTGCCGGGGAAACGCAGACCCAGGTCATCGATTTTTTCCTGTGCAGTCCGAACGTGGAAGTTCAACAGGTGAATGTGATAAACCTCGACTTCAAGTATTCAGATCATCAACCGGTATTACTTACTGCAAAACTCAAATAGAATGGCAAAATATGTCCTAGCGCTCGATCAGGGAACCACCAGTTCACGCGCTATCCTTTTCGATAAGAACGGTTCCATTTTCGCAACGGCACAGAAAGAATTCACGCAGTATTTCCCCAAAGGAGGCTGGGTAGAGCATGATCCCATGGAAATATGGGGCAGTCAGTTGGAAGTTGCTCAGGAGGTGCTTAAAAAGAATGGCGTGGCCGCGAAAGATGTGGCTGCCATCGGCATCACCAATCAGCGCGAAACCACGGTGGTCTGGGATAGAAAGACAGGCAAACCGATCTACAACGCCATCGTTTGGCAGGACCGAAGAACGGCTTCCATCTGCGATAAATTGAAGGCTGATGGGCTCGAAAAGGACATCCGTAACCGTACCGGACTGGTGGTGGATGCCTATTTCTCAGGAACCAAAGTGAAATGGATACTGGATAATGTGAAGGGTGCCCGCAAACGTGCCGAAGCTGGCGAATTGGCCTTCGGAACGGTCGACTCTTGGTTGATCTGGAACCTCACCGCGGGCAAAACCCACGTAACCGATTATTCCAATGCATCGCGAACGCTTATCTACAATATCAACGAACTCAAGTGGGACAGGAAATTGCTGAAAGCGATCGATGTACCTGAATCTGTTCTGCCAGAAGTGAAGGACAGCAGTTCTGTTTACGGTAAAACCGAAAAATCGCTTTTCGGTGGCGAGATCGTCATCTCCGGCATTGCAGGAGACCAGCAATCTGCGCTGTTCGGTCAGGCGTGTTTTGAACCCGGAATGGCCAAGAACACCTACGGCACGGGCTGTTTCATGCTGATGAATACGGGACAGACGCCCGTAAAATCCAAGCAAGGCCTACTTACCACCATTGCTTGGGGCTTGGACGGAAAAGTGGAATATGCCCTCGAAGGTTCTGTGTTCATTGCAGGGGCGGCCATTCAATGGCTTCGCGATGGATTGAAGATGATCGATGAATCGCCCGATTCGGAATACTACGCCATGAAAGTGCAGGATACCGATGGCGTTTATGTGGTTCCTGCCTTTGCCGGTCTCGGTGCTCCGTATTGGGATATGTATGCCCGAGGCGCCATGTTCGGACTCACACGCGGCACAACCAAGCAGCACATCATCCGCGCCACGCTCGAATCGTTGGCCTACCAGACAAAAGATGTGTTGGACGCCATGCAGAAGGATTCCAAGATCACCTTACATGCATTGCGTGTGGATGGTGGTGCATGCGCAAACGATCTACTGATGCAGTTCCAATCAGACATCCTTCAGACCGATGTACAACGCCCTAAAGTGATTGAGACCACAGCGTTGGGTGCCGCCTACTTGGCAGGTATCGCGGTCGGTTTCTACGAAAAGAAACAGATATCGAAGAATTGGGCCATTGACCGCACGTTTGCACCGAACATGTCTTCTGCAGAAAGCAAAAAGCTCTACAAAGGCTGGCAAAAGGCCGTTGAGCGTACCATGAAGTGGGAAGACGCGTAAATGACCATCCTCGGCATCTCGGCCTTTTATCACGATTCTGCAGCAGCACTCATCGTTGACGGCAGGATCGTTGCCGCTGCGCAAGAGGAACGTTTCACGCGCAAGAAACAGGACGCCTCATTCCCTGTCCATTCGGTTCGATTTTGCCTGGAGTTTGCCGGAATCACGCTGGAAGAAGTCGATGCCATTGCGTTCTATGACAAGCCATTGCTCAAATTCGAACGATTGCTTGAAACGTACTATGCCTTTGCTCCCAGCGGGTTCATCTCCTTTCACAAGGCAGTACCGGTCTGGCTGCGCGAAAAACTTTTTCACAAGCGCGAGATCAGAAACGGATTGAAGGAGATTTCAGACTCAAAGGAGGCGCAGAAGATCCCTATCCGATTCCCGGATCACCATCTGTCTCACGCGGCTTCGGCATTCTATCCATCGCCATTTGATGAAGCCGCCATTCTTACCATCGATGGCGTGGGCGAATGGAGCACGGCCAGCATCGGCAAGGGTGCAGGTAAAAACATTGAGATGTTTGCCACCATGAATTTCCCTCATTCTGTCGGATTGCTGTATTCTGCCTTCACCTACTTCCTTGGTTTTGAAGTGAACAAAGGCGAGTACAAATTGATGGGACTGGCACCATACGGAGACCCGGAGGGAGAGCGGACGGCCAACTACCGGAAACGCATTACCGACCATCTTGTGACCATTTACGAAGATGGTTCCATCTGGTTGGACCAGCAGTATTTCAACTATGCAACCGGCTTACGCATGGTAAAGGACGAAAAGTGGCAGAAACTTTTCGGACTGAAAAAACGGGAACCCAAGGACGACATGCTGAGCGAGCACTGCGATCTGGCATTGGCCATTCAGCAAATAACGGAAGAGATATTCCTGAAAATGGCCAAGACCGCCAAGGAAAGAACGGGTTGCCGCAACATCTGTCTGGCCGGGGGTGTGGCATTGAACAGCGTAGCCAACGGCAAGCTGATCGATAGCGGCCTGTTTGACGAGGTGTACATCCAGCCTGCCGCTGGCGATGCAGGAGGAGCCGTTGGAGCGGCTTTGGCAGCACACCATATTTATGAAGGAAACGAACGGATAGCTACACGACCCGATGCAATGTCTGGCGCACTGCTCGGAACCGAATATGCCGATGATGAGATACAGGATGCCTTGGACCGGAAAGACATCAGATTCTACAAGACCGTAAGCGAAAATGAACTGACCGAAAAGGTCAGCGACCTGATCATTTCCGGGAACGTGGTAGGGTGGTTTCAGGGGCGTATGGAGTTCGGCCCACGGGCTTTGGGGAACAGGAGCATCATTGCCGATGCGCGTAACCCCGAAATGCAGAAAAAGGTCAACCTCAAGATAAAGTTCCGTGAGAGCTTCCGTCCGTTCGCGCCTATTCTGCTGGAAGAAGACCTGCAACGTTATTTCGATGTGAAATCACCATCGCCCTACATGTTGCAAGTGCATAAATGGAAGGATGAATGGCATTATCCATTGCCCGAAAACTATGGTTCGCTGCCTTGGAAGCAGAAACTCGAAACCGTCCGTTCGGAGTTTGCCTCTGTTGCTCATGTTGATATGTCGGGGCGTATTCAGACCGTTAGCAAAGAAAGCAACCCGAAAATGCACCTGCTCCTATCGAAACTGAAGGAGAAAACGGGCCACGGAATTGCCATTAACACCAGTTTCAACGTTAACAACGAACCCATCGTCTGTTCTCCGCTCGATGCCATCAATGGATTCATGAACACGGAGATGGATGTGCTGGCCATTGGCCCATATCTGGTGCTTAAGAAGGATCAGTAAATTCGTTCCATCATGGCCGACCACAACGAACTTGGCACCACAGGAGAGAATCTGGCAGTGGCATTGCTGCGCAAAAAGGGCTATTCCATACTGGCAGAAAACTGGCGTTTCGGAAAGTACGAGCTTGATATTGTGGCCCGCATCGGTGATACGATGGTTTTCGTGGAGGTGAAAACCCGCTCAACGGATTCGTTCGGAGATCCGAGTCAATCTGTTTCAAGAGCCAAACAGAAGCGCACCATCGAAGCGGCCAATGCATACCTCGAAAAGAACGGGATCGACCTCGAGGCCCGCTTCGACATCATTTCCATCGTGTTCTCGGGGGGCAAAACGAACCTCGACCACATGGAGGACGCATTCTTTCCCATGGCCTGACCTATCTTTGCCGCGCAATGAAAGATCAGGGAAAGAAGCCATTCGGAAGAAAGAAGCAGGACAATCGTTCTGAAAAGAGTACAGAACGTACCCCATTTCAGGACTTCAGAAAGAAGAAACCCACACCATCGGTACGTGCTGAGTCCAAGCCTGAGCCCCGTGCAAGCTACGGCAAAGGCAAGAAGAAGCCCGTAGAGGCCCCAAGCGGCAATCCGCTTCCGCGATTGAATCAATACGTGGCAAAGGCCGGTGTATGCTCCAGACGGGAAGCTGATGAACTGATTGCATCCGGAAAAATAAAGGTGAACGGCAAGATCGTCAGAGAAATGGGCCGCAGGGTTCAGTATGACGATCGGGTTGAGTATGAAGGCAAGATCCTACAGGGAGAAGAGATCAGATACGTGTTGCTGAATAAGCCTAAAGGGTTCATTTCCAACGTGACCGATGAGAAAGACCGGAAAACGGTAATGGATCTGGTGAAAAAGGCCTGTAAAGAGCGCATTTACCCCGTTGGAAGACTGGAACGCGACACTACCGGTCTATTGCTTTTCACAAACGATGGCGACCTTGCCAAGCGGCTCACCAGCCCGGCTGCCAAGGTGAAACAGATCTATCATGTTTACCTCAATAAACCCATGGAGGAAACAGATGTGGAAACGCTTACCAATGGAATTCAGTTGGAAGACGGCCCCGTAAAACCCGATGTGGTCAATTACGTGCAGGAAGTGGAGGATGGCACTCAGCTTGGCGCCCAATTCCACTCCGGCAGAAACAACTTTGTGCGTGGCATGTTCGAACACTTCGGTTATGAGGTTACCAAGCTCGACCGTGTGTTGTATGCCAACCTCACCAAAAAGGACCTTCCGCGTGGCAAATGGCGCTTTCTCAAGGACAAGGAGATATCCATGTTGAAGGTCATTGCGGGAAAGGGAAAGCCGGCCGAGGCGGAAGAAGGCCCGAGACAGGAGGCTGCCAAACCCGCAAAGCGCAAACCGGCCCGACCGCAATCAGATAAGCCTGCTAGGGCGAAAAAAGCGGTTCGGAAAAAGAAAGACTGAATCAGTCGGCCTTTTTCTTCTCCGGGTCAGGAAGTGGGCTTGATGGTCGTTTGTCCTTGCCCGAACGGTTACCCACCGTTCCGCCCCACAGACCCATTTGAGGCTCTCGGTGGCGTTTTTCCCCTGCAAATGGCGAAGTGGAGCTTGCAAATGGTGTGTACTCGCTGCGCGTCTGTTTGGCCCGTTTCTTCTTGGCGTTGAATTCGTCTTTCTGGTGCCTGCTTCTGTTGAATCGCTTCTCGGTGGAACGCACCGCAAACTGAGAATCGATATTTACCCGTTTGGTCTTCCGTCTGTAGGCAAACTCATCAAACTCGCGGAACTGGCGGCTCCGCTTGGTGCGGGTCGCAAATTCATCGTAGCTTCTGAAACGACCCTTCTTAACGCTGCGCCTGGCAAATTCGTCCTTGTCGAAAAAGCTGCCGCGCCCCCTACGTTTGCTGGCAAACTCGTCATAATCGCGGAACAATTTCCTTCTGCCAGACCTCGAGCTGAACTCAGAATATTCTTTTGCCGCCCCCGATTTCCTTGTCTTGAATGAGAAAGGATCCTTGTTGGAGAAACCATGTCCGCCATGCTTCTTGGCGGTGAAGAAATCGCCCATACGTGCGCTCTTCCTTCCATGTCTAACTGCCGAACTGAAACCGCTCAGGTGCTGCCCTTTGCTCACATTCACCTGCGTAATGGCCATTGCCGGACAGGCTATCTGAGCCGCAACCTTATCAGTTGCTAGCAGGCCGAATACAAGAATGATGGTGGTTAAACGTGGCAAAACAGGTTATTCTCAGCAAGTTAAGAACATTGAACTTAACGGACCGCAAGCGTACGTGATCCCCGATGATTGGTTATGGCAAGGCTACCTCAGCCTGGAAAGGATGTCCAGCATTTCCTTCACCGTCATTCTTTCCGAGTAGTCCTCGTTGAAGTGCGATCCGAAAATGGTTCCATCCGTGGCAATGATGTAGGTGGCAGGCACCGGCAGTGCGCTATCCGTGTTTCCGCTTGCCTTATTGATGTTGATACCGCCCAGTCTGTATACGAACCGCTTCCAACCGCTGAGCCTGAAAGTAACCCGGTAGTTGTCCATGATACGGTGGTTCTCATCGTATATGATGCTGAAGGTGGCGCCCGTCTTGGTCGTGGTCTTCCGTATCCGTTCATTCTTTTCGGGAGTGATGGCAACGATGGAGGCTCCGGCATCGAGAATCAGCTGCAACGAATCCTGAATGTTGCTCATGTGACGGTTACAGTGCGGACACCATTCGCCACGATAGAACACGATGACAACCGGTCCGTTCTGAAGCCGATCGTTCAGCGATACACGCTTTTCATATTGGTCGAGGGCTAGAAACCCGGGAGCCTTGTCTCCAATGAAAAGAGGCTCAGGTTGCTGTGCATTTGCGTAGAAGGAAAGCGTAACCAGCAGCACGATGAACGTGAGTGGCCTCATTCGGTAGCAACGAGTTTTTCTCCGCATCTACGGCAGAACCTCGACTCGGGCAAGTGTTCTGTTTCTCCACATCTGGAGCATGTGCTATCTGATGGCACCCTGCTGGCCTTTGCCACTTCAACACTCACGATACCTGTAGGAACGGCAATGATGCTGTAACCAAGTATCATGATGAGAGCAGCAAAAAACTGACCCAATGTGGTGCCCGGTGCGATGTCGCCATAGCCAACGGTGGTCAGGGTTACAATGGCCCAGTAAATGCTCCGCGGAATACTGTCAAATCCGTTTTCTCCACCTTCTACCATGTACATGAGGGTACCAAGGATAACGGCAAGCGTTACCACGGCCGTTAAAAAAACGAACACCTTCTCCTTGCTGGCCTTTATGGCCGTAATAAGCATTTGAGCGCCCTTCAGATAACGCACCAGTTTCAGGATCCGGAATACGCGCAGTAATCGGATGGCTCGGATGACCAGAAGGAATTGCGAACCCACAACAAATAGACTCAGATAGGTTGGAATGATGGCCAGAAGGTCAACGATACCTAGGAAGCTGAACGCGTATTTCTTCGGTTCTTCCGATGCCCAGAGCCTCAATGCGTATTCCAGCGTGAAGAAGATCGTGAAGATCCACTCGATGATGTACAGCGAACGCCCGTGAATCTCGCGGAATGCAGGAACACTTTCCAGCATGATGGCCACCAGACTGAGAACGATCGCCCAAAGGAGTACCACATCGAACATTCGTCCCCAACGGGTTTCCACTCCGAAAATGACCTCTTCTACAATAAGTCGTATGTGCTTCAATGACAGCCGATGGTGGAACGCATCCGGATCATCGCGTAGAATGCGCTGCAATAGTTTACGACTGATTTTTTTAAGCGGCTCTAAAGGCATTGGTTAAAGATAGCAGGTTAACCCCTGTTGGCCGCCTGATTCGCCTCTTTCATCTCCACATTCAGCAGCTTGAAGTCGGGTTTTCCGTTCTGGCTCACCAGATGGTCTGTCATTACCAAGGCCCGTCTTATCTTGATATCAGGGCTTTTCACGTTGTCGCTCCAGTAGATCAACGTGCGTTGTGTGCCTTTGGTCAACCGATGGAAAAGCTCGTCCGCTTCCGGATTCTGATCAAGTACCTCCCGAAGCTCTGCACTCATTTCCACTCCGTATTCAGAACGGTCCTTCTCCAGTTTCACGGAGATGGTTTCCCCACGCACAAGCCCCAGCTTCTTGCATCGCTCCCGGTTAAGTAGAACCCGGTAGCCGTTAAGGCCGTTGCTATGAATGGCGCAATGATATTTCACTGTTCCGTTCACCTCCGTGACAACTCTTCGGTCGGCACCATCGATCAGCGCTTCGGCTATTTCGTTCGGTACCGAAAAGAACCAATGGTAGATGTCAGAGTGGTCATCCTTATCCAGTTTTGATTTGAATTGAAAGGGAGTCGTCATTCCTGTAAAGCTTTCAATGAAGTGGCCTCCAGTCGGAGGTCGTCAACAAGTATCTCAATTCCATTCGGATTCCAAACGTAACACTTCAACTCAAAGGAATCAGGAAGGTACTGCGGTAATTGAAAAGCCTGTTGCAAGCTTATCCATTGTCCTACCTGATCGTCATTGATCTGAGCCGACCCTGTGGAAAGGTAGTGGATTCCCTGCCCGTCCACATTGATATCGGAAACCAGATGGAAGGTGTTGGCCATGGTAGGTTCGCTCGAACGTATCCAGGCTTCAACCTGAAAACCGATGTACGATTCGGCTTCGTTTCTCAAAAGGTTCTTGCGGATGGTGGTGAACGGGTGCTCGCCATCGCTAACTGCTGCGGCAGAACCTTGCCGGCCTTCGTGCTGTGCCAAACGGAATTCGGATGATGCATTCGCAAAATCTTCAATCATCAGAACCGTGGTTTCAACGCGCTTGACAATAGGCGTTGCGGTTTTCCTGAAAACA
>JBFHEW010000003.1:0-19018 GCA_041583955.1 Bacteroidia bacterium
TCGGTGGCGAAACGCACATTCTGGCTTGGACGACCACACCATGGACACTGCCTTCGAACACGGCACTCGCTGTGGGCGAGAAGATCGACTACGTGGCCGTGAAATCCTTCAATCAATACACCTTTGAGCCGACAGTTGTCATACTGGCAAAGGACCTGCTGAACAAATGGTTCAAGCCCGAAAATGCCGAATTGTCGTTTGAAGAATACAACTCTGGCGACAAGAAGATACCGTACGAAGTGGTTGCCACTTTCAAAGGTTCCGATCTGGTAGGGGTTGCCTACGAGCAACTGATGCCGTATGCCAAGCCTGATGGCGAAGGCTTCCGCGTGATAGCAGGGGATTTCGTTTCGACCGAAGATGGTACAGGCATCGTGCATATTGCACCGACCTTCGGTGCTGATGATGCGCGCGTTGCCAAAATGGCCGGCATCGGAGCCATGTTGGTAGATGATGGCGATGGGAACATGGTTCCGTTGGTGGACCTACAGGGTCGTTTCCGCCCAGAAGTGACCGATTTTGCGGGAGAATACGTAAAGGCCGAGTATTATTCAGACGCTGAGATAGAGTCGGAAGCCAAGAAGCAGGGTCGCGACAACTATCTTTCGGTGGATGAGCGCATTGCCATTAAACTGAAAGAAGAGAACAAGGCTTTCCGTGTAGAGAAATACGAGCACAGCTATCCGCATTGCTGGAGAACAGATAAGCCGATCCTGTACTATCCTTTGGATTCGTGGTTCATTAAGACCACTGCTGCCAAAGACCGACTCATTGAACTCAATAAGACCATCAACTGGAAACCCGAAAGCACAGGAACGGGCCGGTTTGGCAATTGGTTGGAGAACCTTCAGGATTGGAATCTTTCGCGCTCGCGGTTTTGGGGAATCCCATTACCGATATGGTCTACAGAAGACAAGGCCGAGCGCAAGTGCATCGGTTCGGTAGAAGAGCTGAAGTCCGAATGCGAGAAAGCCGTTGCTGCTGGTCTGATGGCGAAGAATCCATTGCAGGATTTTGCAGCTGGCAACATGAACGAGGCCAATTACAAGACGTTCGACCTGCACCGCCCTTATATGGACGATATCGTGCTGATTTCTGAATCCGGCAAACCAATGGTTCGTGAAACTGACCTTATCGATGTCTGGTTCGATTCGGGAGCCATGCCGTATGCACAACTTCATTACCCGTTTGAAAACGAAGAGCTTATAAACGGGAAGAGTTACTATCCTGCCGATTTCATTGCTGAGGGAGTGGACCAGACACGAGGCTGGTTCTTCACGCTACACGCCATCGGCACCATGTGTTTCGATTCGGTGGCGTATAAGAATGTGGTTTCCAACGGTCTGGTGCTCGATAAGAACGGCCAGAAGATGTCGAAACGATTGGGAAATGCCGTGGACCCGTTCGAAACGTTGAAACAATACGGCCCCGATGCCACCCGCTGGTACATGATCACCAACGCAGAGCCGTGGGACAACCTCAAATTCGACATCGAAGGAATCGGGGAGGTGCAGCGAAAGTTCTTCGGAACGCTGTACAACACGTACGGTTTCTATGCACTCTATGCGAATATTGACGGCTATGATTTCAGCGAAGCCGAGGTGCCGTTGGAGCAGCGCTCCGAAATTGACCGGTGGGTGATCTCAAAACTCAACTCCCTCATTGCCGAGGTGGACGGGCATTACACAGCCTTTGAGCCGAAAAAGGCAGGGCGGGCCATCCAGGAATTCGTGAATGAGAACCTGAGCAACTGGTATGTACGCCTGTGCCGCAGAAGGTTCTGGAAAGGAGAACCATCAACCGACAAATCATCCGCCTACCAAACGCTTTACACGTGCTTGGAAACGGTTGCCAAACTGATGAGCCCCATTGCGCCTTTCTACGCAGACAGGTTATTTCTGGATCTGAATGCCGTTACCGGAAAGGATGATTCAGAATCGGTTCATCTTTCGGTAATGCCAACCGCAGACCAAAGCGCCATTGACCTCGATCTGGAAGAGCGTATGGCCATTGCACAAAAGGCAACATCGTTGATATTGAGCATCCGCAAGAAGGAAAAGCACCGCGTTCGTCAACCATTGGCCAAGGTGATGATTCCGATACTCGATGGGAAATTCGAGCGACAGCTCAGAGCCGTTGAGAACCTCATACTCTCTGAAGTGAACGTGAAGGAGCTGGAATACCTCAAGGAAACCGCAGGTGTGATCGAGAAAACCATCAAAGCGAACTTCAAGACACTTGGACCGAAATATGGCAAGCAGATGAAGCAGATAGCAGGAGCGATCGGTCAGATGTCGCAGACCGATATTGCCACGCTTGAAGCTGCAGGAACGTTTGAATTGAACGTTGATGGCGCCCCGCTTACAATCTCTGTCGAAGATGCCGAGATCCTTTCCAAGGACATTCCCGGTTGGGCAGTGGCATCGGAAGGAGGCATTACGGTGGCGCTCGACCTTACCATTACGCCCGAACTGGAGCAGGAAGGTCTGGCAAGAGAGCTCGTGAACCGGATTCAGAATCTGCGAAAAGACAAAGGATTTGAGGTCACAGATCGCATTTCGCTTGCTATATTGGACGCAGAACCGATCAATGACGCAGTAACGAACAATCTTAAATATATTTGCGAGGAAACGCTGGCACAGACATTGGAGTTGGTGCCAGCTTTAAGCACAGAGAACTCGGTTGTTGTGGATCTGGTAGGAGACATTAAAACACAGATCAGTATTAGTACATTGAATTAAATTAAGACAGTCATGTCAGAGAAAAACAGATACTCAAAGGACGAACTGAAGGAATTTCAGGACATCATCAATGCCAAGTTGGAAAAGGCCAGAGAAGACCTTACCCTTCTGGTAGATCAACTATCGCATAAGGACGACCATGGTACGGAAGATACCTCACCCACCTTCAAACTGATGGATGAAGGTTCTGACGTGCTTTCGAAGGAGGAGATAAACCAGTTGGCTGCCCGTCAGCAGAAGTTTGTTCAGAGCTTGGAAAATGCCCTGATCCGCATTCAGAACGGCACCTACGGTATCTGTAGGGTTACCGGCAAGCTGATAGCCAAAGAACGTCTTCGTATCGTACCTCATGCCACGTTGAGCATTGAGGCGAAGAACGCGCAGGGATAGTACTGGCAACCACGTAACGATAATGAGAGGCCGATCCGTTGGCCTCTTTTATTTTCCGTTCAATTGAAGAAAGCACTCGCCATCATCCTTTCGGTACTCGTTCTCGATCAGGTTTCGAAGATCTGGATCAAGACCAACATGACCCTCGGTCAGGAATTCCACATCACCGATTGGTTCATCATCCACTTCACCGAGAATGTGGGGATGGCCTTCGGGATGGAATTCGGTGGCGAAATGGGCAAATTGGCACTGAGCCTCTTCCGTATCATTGCCGTTATTGCCATTGGTTGGTACCTTTTCAGTATTACCAAGAAAGGCGCGGACACCATTGTGATTGTGGCCATCTCCCTGGTTTTTGCCGGAGCGCTCGGAAACATCATTGACAGTACGTTCTACGGTATCATTTTCAACGATAGCTACGGCCATGTGGCAACACTTTTTCCTGAGGAAGGCGGCTACTCTGGTTTGCTTCACGGAAGAGTGGTTGACATGTTTTATTTCCCGCTTTTTGAGGGAACTTTCCCTTCGTGGGTCCCCATTTGGGGTGACAAACACTTCCTGTTCTTCAACGCCATCTTCAATATTGCCGATTCTGCCATCACGGTAGGAATGGCGTTGGTGATCCTGTTCCAAAAGAAGTTTCTTAAGGAAGAATAATTCTCTTAGGCTTACTTCTGCTGGCCCAGCACAGGCTACGCCAGACCCTGACTTTTCAACCGAAATTGAATTCAGAGGAAACGCTGATGGCAATAGGCTGTTAATAACTTTTACCCCCCTCTTGTAAGTATAGTATCGTAAAACATTCCTAATATAGCACTCACGAAACCACAGGATGATTCCCTTCTGACAGGAAGGGATGCAGAAAGGAGCTGGAGCGAGATTGTAGAGGCAGGGGAGGTGTAGGTTGGTTTCCACTGATGTGTAACCTTTAATACCCTTTTTACCATGGGCAATCCCAGCTATTGTGGCCATTCGGGCTCACGTTTTTTCGCTTCCCTTACAAACCCTAGACCCTATCTACAGAACATAGGGGTGTTGACCGTAGCTGTGCTACTTTTTCTTGATCTCTCTGCGCTGGCGCAAGGCAATGGCAACGGACAGAACAATGGCAATGCTTGGGGTACGCAGGGCAACAGCGGTCAGGGCAATTGGCTGGGCACTTCTGACGACACAGACCTTATCCTAAAGTCTTTTGGGCAGGAACGTCTGCGACTGAAAGCTGATGGAGACATGGAGGCTCAAGGCCTATTCAAGGCTGACCGCATGAAGGTGCTGGGCTTAACGGAATTGGACAGTGTGCGTACCGTGTTCATTCGCGCCAACCGAATCACTTCTCAAAATCCGGGCGATACATTGATATTTTTCGGAGACAACTCTATTGTCATGGATCACTCCAATGATCATATCTATGCCGTTCACACCAATGGAACCAAGGACATGAGAATTCAGTGTCAAGGTTTTCTTCAGCAAGGGCAATCGGGAAACAATCACACCATGTTTAACAGCACCAGAGGAAACGTAGGCATCGGGGTAGGGAACTACGGAACATTGCCAACTGAGAAGCTCCATGTTAACGGAAATGTTCGTATTACTGGGTCTAAGCTTCATGTAAGTTCGGCTGGAGATATAGGAATTGGCACTTCCAGCCCACAGGCGAGATTGGACGTGAAAAACACAAGTAACACGTCCGCCTTCCGTGTTCAATCGGATGGAACTGTTATTGCCGGACAATTAGCTGGGGCAAATACTTCGGGCCGGCTGTGTGTAGGCGACCCCAATCATTATATCAAGGGCATGTTCGGTAAAGGTTTGAGTTTGAGCACCTTCTTGGCAGAGGATGCACTTTTTATTCAAGAAGTGACGGGTAAGGTTGGTATCGGCTTGAGTCCGAACCACGTGTTTGGTGAGGGGCTTTTAGAGGTAAATGGAACCATCCGTTCCAAGGAAGTTGTTGTTGATGTCAACAATTGGTATGACCATGTTTTCACGGACACGTTTGAGCTTAGATCGATAAGTGAGTTGGAGGAATACATAAAACAGAACGGTCACTTGCCAGATATACCAACAACCTCAACAGTAAAAGCGGACGGGGTTCAGCTAGGAGAGCTGAACGCACTTCTCCTGAAAAAAATTGAAGAGTTGACCTTATATGTGATAAATCTTCAAAAACAGAATGATGCGCTACATGCCGAATTTGAAAGCCTGAAAACGGGTAACCAATAACCGTCATCATGAAAAACGTGATACCGCTACTTCTTGGCCTCATTTACTTTCAAGTGAATGGTCAAGGTACTCCGAGTTATGACTTCCCACCCTACGTGGTCAATCCTCCTGAATACGGAATAGCTTGGAGCGTGAATAACCTGACTTGGCCTTGGAAGGTGGGCAATGAACTGGTCCACGAAGGCACCAATTCCTTTGAGGTTCACCAGAATGCAAATGTGGAATTCGTGTCTGCCAATAAAATCAGGATCAGCGGCCCGTTCCGAGCAACCGGGTTGACCACAAACGGAAGATTTCACGCACACATTGAGCCAGACCTCTTTGAAGTGAAGCTAATTACTCCATTGACAAATGGCGCGGTGGGTAAACACGAAAAAGTTGAGTTTGGGATTATTCCCCCTCAAGAAGTTTTAGACGGCATCAATATATTTCTTGACTATAATGATTTACCGTTTGGTCAATATCAGTTAAATGGGTGGCAACAACTTGGCGGTATCAACCCCTTTTTGGAATGGGAGATTAGAGTTCATGCCCTTGTCAGGACAGTTGATGCCAGTAATCAAACCTTATTACAAGAAAGAACGATTGAAGCGTTTTACTATCGGGACTTTCAACCTACTTCAATTGGGGAAATTCATTGGACACCAACCACCTCGCAAATCTATCCGTTTAGACTACGATTTACCCCCGATATGGAAGGGCAGGCGTATGTCAAGTTCTTTATTGAACGACCTAACCAACAGACCTTGGAAACACAGTTTTACCGACTGAATGTGGACGACCTGGGAACTCCCGGTTATGTAACAGTAGGTCAGTCTGGTCGTTTTCTCAAAAGGGATGGGGGAACATTTTTCCCAGTTGGCAGAAATCATAGCGGACCAACCTGTTTTAACTGTGAAAATGGAATTGGTTATCCGAATGGGATGACTTTCGGGCCATACTCTCGGAAAGTGTTCCCGCCCGAAGCGTATCATAATTTTCTTGCTGATATGGAAGCTCATCACAATAACGGAAGCAGGTACTTCAGGTTAATGTCTCATCCATATACCTTGGAAATTGAGTATGAAAGGCTTGGAAATTATACGGACAGATTACATATCGCGCATGAAATTGACAAGATTTTTGAACAGGCCGAGGCTTTGGATATGATGATTCACTGGAATCTTCAATACCACTCCTCTTTATCTAAAACAGCACCGTATTATATGAATAAGTGGGATTGGACGAAACAGAATGCTTGCGACTATGTTCCGCCTCTGGAATCCGATCCGGGATACTGCTATAGTTCTGATCTGGGTCTGTTGGAACCGATAGATTTTCTTACGAATCAAACAGCCTTGCAATATTACGAGCAACGGCTACGATACATTTTCTCGCGATGGGGATATAGCACCAATTTCGCGGTAGCGGAATTTATGAATGAGGCCGACAACTTCGGGGCTGATTTCAGCTATGACGAGCCTACAAACGGCTGTACATATGATGAGTATCAGAAGTACAATCCATATACTGGGAAGATTCGTAGTGGGCCAAATGGCGTGAATAGTTCGTCTGTTACACCAAAGGGAGCAGAAATAGGAAACTGGTTAAAACGAATGGCTGAGTATGTTAGGAGTCCTGACAAACTTGATCAAAGACAGCTCATTGCTGTGAACTACACTGGTGGCAGCAGTTTCATTGACAATATTGACCCCGCATCAGGAGTATTACGTAACGAGTTCGGTGATGATGCCATAAGCAGTCCGTTCGTTGATATGCTTTCCTTTCATTCGTACAGCAATGATCCAAATCGGTTTTACAACACCACAAATGGAATTCGGGTCATCCACCAGAACATGATGGCCAAGCTGGGTAAGCATAAGCCCATCATGTTCAGCGAAGGAGGCGTAGGTGACGACAACCTGGAATGTGGGCTGACCAATGGAAGGGATGTGGGCTGGATAAGAACCCTTATGGCGTCTGCATTCACAGGCGCGGCCGGGGCGGCCATGCCTTGGGACTACCAATTTGATCGTGGCGACCCCACCACTTGGGGTTCGCAGCTTTCGGTCTATCAGTCGTATCTTAGCATGTACATGAACGGGATAGACCTTGATGGACAGAACTGGAAGCCTTTCAATAGCGAACGGGCCGACAAGCGTGCCGAGATGCTCTATCTGGTGCGGGGAGATGGCACGCAGGCCACGGGCTTTATAGGCAATCGCACCTATAACTTCTATACGGCTGCACAGGAAAACAACCTTACTGGAACGAGTTGCTATGATTTTGATGACGAAGTGGAGTGGACTTCGGATAATGGGATGATTGTGTATAGAAATCCAACTTCAATATCGGCAGATATTTCTGGCGCTCAGGCGCAGTTAGTACTTGCGCTTAATGCAAACGCTAATTACCAGACCGCCTTTTATGATGCGTTCTACCCAGTAGATCAGCCGTCAGCCCCGATGTTTGGGCCAATCCCAACATCCACAGATGCAAACCCAAGTTTCATCATGCCCCATCCCGATCTGGAGATACCGGATTATCCGGATGATGACACCCCTTTTATCCTTTTTAGAACCGAGCAGACGGGAAATCCGTTCAAGGTCGAGAATAATGATCTAACGGCAACGGTCGTAACCAGACAACAATTGGGCTTACAGATGTCTCAGACCGAGGTGGTGGAAACAGAGCCGATGGTCAATTCGGTAACGGATAACCTGAATACCTCCTTATCCATTTACCCGAACCCCATTAAAGACAATGAGATTCTCCATGTTGATCTCATTGGAACAGGTGAAGACACTTCCTATGAACTGTTTGATTCCGCAGGAAAGGTATTGATGCAAGGGAAGTTCCGGTCAAATAAGAACAGGCTTGATCTGGGACGGTTTGCCCAAGGGGTTTACAGCTTAAGATTGTCATTCTCTGGATCAGTGGAAAATCGACTCATAATCAAACAGTAATGAAAGAAGAAGTACTTGTTCTGACCTTTTTTATATTGCTGTTCCTTGGCGGTTTTATCGGTTGCAAGAAATGCGAGGAACAATGCGATGTGGCCCCTGTGGGCTTATACGCCACCCCAGAAGACAGCCTTTGCTTTGGGCGCTGGGATTGGGTTTACACAGTAAAGCGGGTAAAGGACTGGCAAGACCAATGGGTCGTTGCGGACACACTGCTTCCTGGAGAATCGGAACCAGGGTTTGAAACCTTGGGTTTTGTGTTTGGCACTGTGGATGAGGGAGAAATCTGCTTCAGTATCAACGGAAAGATGATAAGTGGATGCTACGAAACTCGTAACTCTTTCCTTAGTGAAACGTCTCATGGGCCTTCGCACACTGTGGTTGTGGGAATTTTTGAGTCTTGGGCAGCAGATGGCTATTCTGGGTTGGGCGTTGATGCATACATACCAGAAACTTTAGGAGAACCCGTGTATGCGCAGATCAGCGGGTTAAAAATGTTCTACGTGGCTGATGAAGACAGTGAAGGGGTGAGATATCGGAATTTCTTTGTGAAGACGGAATGACCCTGTACCCGACCGCGTTTTACGATGCCTTCCATCCAATAGACCAGCCGTCAGCCCCGATGTTTGGGCCAATCCCAACATCCACAGATGCAAACCCAAGTTTCATCATGCCTCACCCCGATCTGGAAATACCGGATTATCCGGATGACGACACCCCTTTTCTTCTATTCAGGACTGAGCAGATGGGAAACCCGTTCAAGATGGAGGATGATAGTATGACCGAAGCAGTCATGACCCGGCAACAACTCCGCTTATACATCCCTCAACCTGAGGAAACGGAAATAATAGAGTCATCTGTTGCTAGATCTTTTATGACGAACTCCGAAATTCAAGTGACGGTGTACCCAAACCCGGTTGGAGCCACAGAACTTCTCCACGTTGACCTCTTAGACTATGATGATGCTTTGAACATCAACTACGAACTGTTTGATGCCACAGGCAAGGTTTTGATTTCCGGACAGCTTCAACAGAAGCAGAACATACTTGATATAAGCATGTATGCTGCTGGTGTCTATAGTTTGAGATTGCTCTCCTTTGCCACTATTGAAAACCATCTGATAATCAAACAATGATGAGGAGAAGGATATTTGAGAAGGTCTGTATTACCGTTGTGATCATTGTGATTATTGCAAGCGGATGCAAGAAATGCGACCTTGACTGTGGCGTTGCCCCGATAGTTTTCAGTAGTGTTCCTGTAGACAGCGTTGGTTTTGGGCAGTGGGAGTGGAGTTACACTGTAAAGAAAGTGAAGGACTGGCAGGATGAATGGGTTGTTTCCGACACTATACTCCCTGGCGAACCCGTAGAAGGATATGAGACCCTTGATTATGTCTATGGAACAATTGATGAGGGTAGAATCTGTTTTAACATCAGCGGTCGTGTGGTCGATGGCTGCTATAAATCACGCCACTCAGCGCTGCTCCAAACTTCCAGTGGGCCGACCAATATGGTGGTTGGATGTGTTTACCAAGAATGGGACAATCCATTAGGACAGTACAGTATGGGCGTTGATATGTACCTTCCAATTGTTGAGGGGAACTTGGTTATTGGACAGATGGGTTTAAGAATGTACCATGTGGAGGATGAAGATGCCGAAGGCGTACTATACAGGCATTTCTTCGTTAAGACTTAAAATCCAAAGGGTGATTTCAATCACCTGTTTTGGTTGGAAATTGCGAAAATGCTAAATAGGGAATGTTGTATCGCTAGACCTTTCTCGAGCACCACTTTCCCACCAAAACCCTCCCCCAATGATGTCGGACCTCCGACACGGCACACCGACACGTACTTCATCCACTTCGGAAGGCACAGCTGCATGTCTGACATGTAGGTAATGCAGGTAGCGCCATCAACACAGGACACGGAGATCTCCGACTCTCAGGTCGGGCATCTGTGATCGTTCACGGTCTGGTACTTCTATCAGGTCGGACGCTCGACCCGCTACACATTGATCTCCGACACACAGGTCGGAGCTCCGACCTGCATGTCGGAGATTTCGGACGCTCAGGTTGGAAGGTCGACCTCATAGAAATATTATTTTAGACCCTCCTGAGGAGACGCTGTATCCCTTTGCTGACGGGCGATACAGCCTGAAATGTTAAATTTTATCGTCCACAGAATAAATGATATGCCTCCACGGTTTATAGAAAAAAGAGCAACAAAATAATGTTCAACTAAAATCCCAGCATCATGGAATGGCACTATCAGGAAAATCAGTTTGACAACATCACCAAACGCAGCAATCTGCGCATGTTGATCATCACCAACGACCATCATTCGCGGCTGAAGGCCCAGCAGATGGATCCCGAAATTCTCATGCTGCTGACGCGCACCACTCCGTATCATGAGGCATTCCTTGGCGCCTATACCAGTTCTAAAAGTGCAATAGGCCTGCGCAAGTCGGCAACGAAGGGAGTATAGAATAAACTCAAACTGTTGCGCAGCACTAAGCTGCGCCAATGGGATGCCTTGGTGCAGGGCTACTATCTGAGTGGGACGGAGGAATACATTGCCGTTTTCCCCAATGGGCTGACGGCATTTCATACAAGTACCATCGACCAGACGGTTATCATGCTCAATGGACTACAGGAACGTATGGATGCCTATCCTGTACTGGCAGCGGTGAAACTGGAAGTGGAAACTTTTCAGACGGAGTTGGAAGCCATCCGCGATGCGCAGCAGGGAAAGGAACAGATCATCGAACAATCCTCAACGCTGTTGGAACTGGCGCGGGTGAATCTGGCCCGTATCATGTACGGCAATCTGGGAAGGTTGATGGACAAGTACCGCGATGCGCCCGATTTCATCGGAAACTTTTGGGAATTGAAATGGTTGCGTAGTGCGAGTGCTTCCAATGGCACTCCGCCAGTAGTGGAGGAATTCAGTTGTAGCGTGGCCGCTGGCGAGACGGTGAACATCGCTACCAATGTTCAGGGTGTGAGCGCACTTGTGGTGGCCAATACCGGTACGGTGCCACTGACTTTCTGTGCCTCGCCAGATGCAGCAACGGCATGCGGTGTGGACGATTCGCTTATACTGGAACCGGGGGAGGTCTATGAAGCAACAGATTCGGAACTGAACGGCCCGTACAATCCTTTCCTCAATGTGACCAACAACGATGCGACCACAGCCGGAAGCTACAATGTGGAGATAGTGAGAAGTGGACTTTAGGCAAAGCCCATCATTTGGCAAAAGCCTAAACGACTTCTTCTTGGCGCATGAAATAGATGTACATGAGAAGTACAACTACAAATAAGATGCTTGTAATGATCATTTGACAGGGGTTGCTCCATGTAATATTAGGAAACAACAAGACACGCCCGAAACACAGGCCTTCTGACTTGTTAACGTGCAATGTTCATAACCTCAGTCAGTTATCAACCTAAACGGCTTATCATTTTAATGACAAGCAAAATCATAACTATTATAATTACGGATAGCAGGAACTTGGAGGAACCACTGAAAAGATCTGGTCTTTTCTTGATGTCGTCCCTGTAAGCGTAAATGATGCCAACGACAAACACCACCGCAAAAAACCCTGCAAAGACCCAATGACCAGTGGTTACGCTTTCCATGCTATTCTTCCGTTACGGTATATTCCAAACGGTGAAAATCAACCGGATTGACTTTTCCGAAAGGACAGTTTTCCTTGTAAGGAACTCCGTCTCCTTTGATAAGGAATTCACTCGCATTGATGAGGTCTTTGGGCGAATGGAACATGATAGCCTCTCCGAAGTTGTCATCCTCGCAACCGGCATAACCCATGGGGGTCGGATCCAACATCAGGTCGTTTATTCTGTTCTTGAGCTCCGTGGTGCAATCCGAATTCTGGTCAACGATGTGTCCCATTACCTTCTCTGCACCATCGGCCTCCCAGCCACCAACGTAAACGCGGAATTGGCGGTCTTCGGGCACATGTACCACAAAGGTGTTGTCGAGCTTCCACTTCCTTCTGTACGTCTTTCCTACCCCATGCTTCAGGATGTTCTTCTTTTCGGTGGCAAACTCATTGAAGAAAATGTACTGCCCCCCAACCTCCATGAAGATGCGCAGTTCGGCTCTACCCAATACCGGTTCTGAAAGTCTACGGACCCTGAAGGTTCGGAAAGCTACCCGATACGTACGGATGTCGTAATCCGCTCGCACCCCATTTCCTTCGTTCCAATACAGATAAAGCGTCTGTGCCACGGTAAGCGTATCGGAAAGCGCATCTGTTTTCCACGGAATGGTGATGGATGCAAAAGCGGTATCTCCTTGCTCGAGCAGTTCGATGCCCAGTTTTCCGTAGTACGTGTTTCCCTTCTGATCGATCAACTTATACCTGAGCTCTGCATTTGCGGAGGGCTTGGGTAACGTATGCTGTATCTTGAAACGATAGTCCTTTGAGCTCATTCTTACGGGATGCGCCCAATCTTCGGTATCGCGGTTGTTGTAAAAAGCACTTCCGTTTCCGTTGGCGAAAATGTCGATCCGTGTAGCAAACACGCTATCGCCTTTTTCAGACCGTATCTTGTCCGGTAGGTTTCTTCTGGTTGCCATCAGCCGCATGGGATGGATCTCGGTCTTGGCTGGCGGATGCCCGCGATCCCACACCCAGAGTCCTTCCACGTGCACCCAATCACCGGCCGTGGGCCAATTCCAGATGATGTCTCTGCGTTGGTGCCCTTGGGTTGCGAACCCTGCGCTTCCGCCAAGTTCGCAGACAGGGGTATATCTGTTGCCCTTGTTGCCGGCAGCAAGACCGCTTTCCCATTCGCAATGCACCCAATCGCGTACCACTGTATCGCGCTTCTCCTTCCCGTTCTCATCCTTGGACAGTTTAATGTGGCGGGCCATGAGGTGTCGGTACTCCTTATCTGGAAACACATTGAACGAGAAATCGTGCGTGTAGTGGTAGAGAGGTAGGTCTTCGAAACTGACGTGGGGCACACCGAACTTATAACCTTCGTGGCCTTCTATGGGCATGATCTGTCCTTCCAGAACCGCTACGGAATCATGCGAAACAACAGGTCTCCACGAAGGGAGAATAAGGCTGATGTCTGCCACATGCTTGAAACCGAAAACCTTTATCGTGTCCATACATGGGTATATGCCTACATCGGCCTCGCTCGACCACCGAAGGTCGTTCGGATACCAGAATTTATCCTGGCCGTTTACGGATGCCGATAGAAAAAGGAACGCTGCCGCAGCTAGAAGCCTCATTTGGTTCCAGTGGTTTTGCCAATGAGTTGTTCTAGGATCTGCACGGCATTGGTGGCAGCGCCTTTCCTGAGGTTGTCTGCCACGATCCACATGTTGAATGCGTTCTCCTCGCTCTCGTCCTTACGGATTCTACCCACGAATACTTCGTTCTTATTGTGGGCCAACAACGGCATGGGATAAAGGTTCGATTCCGGGTCGTCCTGAACCACCACTCCTTCGGCTTTGGAAAGTATCCATCGGATATCCTCTACGGTTGCCGGTTTCTCAAAACTCACATTCACCGATTCTGAATGCCCCCCATCAACCGGAACACGAACAGCAGTGGCGGTCAGCTTCAAATTCGGAATACCTAGGATCTTGCGGCTTTCGTTCACCAGTTTCATTTCCTCCTTCGTGTATCCGTTATCCAAGAACACATCGCAATGCGGAATACAGTTACGATGAATGGGGTATTTGTATGCCGGATTGCTTGCTTCCTTTCCGTCTTCTTCCTCTTCCAACTGCAGCATGGCTGCTTTTCCGGTTCCACTTACGGACTGATAGGTGCTCACAACCACACGCTTCAGACCGAACGCCTTGTGCAGTGGTGCAAGCGCCACAACCAGTTGTATGGTACTGCAGTTCGGGTTGGCAATGATCTTCGATCCGCCATCGGTGGTGCCCATGTTCACTTCAGGAACAACCAGCGGTATGTTAGGCTCCATTCTCCAAGCAGAGGAATTATCGATGACGGTGGTGCCGACCTCTGCAAATTTCGGTGCCCATTGCAGCGAAGTGCTTCCTCCAGCAGAAAATAGGGCGAAATCGGGCTTAAGCGACACGGCCTTCTCCATTCCGATGACTCTGATCTCTGCTCCTTTGAAGCGGATGGTTTTTCCGACCGAAGCCTCTGAAGCCACAAGATATAACTCAGTGACCTTTACATTCTGTTCTGCTAAAACGGTAAGCATCTCGCGACCAACAAGGCCAGTGGCGCCAACAACTGCAATTCTCATGATACTCTAACGAAAAGTTAAACTTAAAGGGGTACCAAAAGTACTATATTTACCCTCCTTGCCTTTGGTTAAAAACGTAGTTAATGCCAACTTCTTCAAGTCATTTTTTCGCTGTTCTGCTCACGCTGGTTTCCGCAACGGCAGCGGCACAGTTCACAGACGATTTTTCGGACGGGGATTTCACTGCCAATCCTACTTGGAGCGGTGAAACTGCCAACTTTGAGGTAGACGGCAACCAGCGACTTTGGCTGAATGCCCCTGCCCAATCAGACACCTCGTACCTATCCGTTGGCTGTCAGGCCATAGATGATGCCGTGTGGGAATTCCTAGTCCGACTCGAATTCAACCCATCAACAAGCAATCTGGCCCGTGTTTACCTGGTTTCCAATAACCCGAATCTCGAAGGAAGTCTCAACGGTTACTTCGTGCGGATAGGCGGTGAAACCGAAGACCGGATCAGTCTTCACCGCCAGGACGGAACTTCAAGAACGCAGCTCATTGCATCAGCCGATGGATTGGTGAACACCGACCCTGTCAACGCGCGCATCCGTGTTACCCGAAGCGCGAATTCAGACTGGGAATTATTCACCGACATAACAGGCGGCTCCTCCTTTTCTTCTGTTGGCACGGCCAACGACACCACCTATTCTCAAAGCCTCTATTTCGGGGTCTGGTGCAAATACACAAGCACCCGTTCCGATAAGTTCTATTTCGATGATTTCAACGTGACGGGCAACATCTTCGTTGACAACGATCCGCCAACGGTAGAATCGCTCAATGTGCTTTCAGATACGCAAGTGGATGTCCTTTTCAGCGAAAACGTAACGCCAGCAACGGCCGAGAATACCTCTAACTACACGGCAGACAACGGCTTAGGAAACCCGACCACGGCCACGGTAGATGGCAGCAATGCACGGCTGGTTCATTTAACCTTCGGCACCGCCTTCGGAAACGGGGTCGCCTACCAGCTTACCATTTCCAATGTGCAGGATCTTTCTGGTAATACGATGACAACCGACACGAGGCCGTTCACCTATGTTGTTCCATCGCCAGCCGGTTTCCGGGATATTGTGATAAACGAGTTCATGGCAGACCCCACTCCTGTGGTGGGTCTGGCAGATGCCGAATTCGTTGAGTTGTACAACACAAGCAGCAATTACATCGACATCACAGGCTGGAAACTAGGCGATGCCGCCTCGTTCGGCACGGTTGGTCAGCACATTATGGGGCCTGGACAGTATGCTGTCCTTACATCTACGGGCAGTGCACCCCTCTTCGCGTTCTATCCCAATGTGGTGGCGGTAACCTCGTTTCCTTCGTTGAACAATGCCGGAGACGACATCATTCTGCAGAACGCTGCTCTCGAAACCATCGATCAACTGACCTACGATATCGGTTGGTATCAGGATCTTGCCAAAGATGATGGTGGGTACTCGTTGGAGCAGATAAACCCGTTTGCCAGCTGTACTGACAGGAGCAATTGGCGGGCCTCTGCCCATCCGCTTGGAGGAACCCCATCGGCACAGAACTCCGTTTTCGATACAGCGCCAGATACCCTTGGTCCTTCGCTTGGCAATGTGGTGGTGCTCGCACCGCAATCGGTTCAACTGAACATGAGCGAAGCGCTGACAGCAGGATCTGTTTCTGCGGCAAACATTCTGATGGAACCAACGGCCACGGTGGCAAGTGCAAACACCGTTTCGCCAGCCAACAATTCCATTGTGGTGACCTTTGCTGCGCCACTTGATACGGGCGTGGTGTATACGCTCACCATCACCGGTATTACCGACTGCGAGGGAAACCTACAGCAGGGAGATTCATTGAAGCGGTTTATCATTCCGTTCAATGCCGACTCGGGCGATTTCGTGATAAACGAGGTGCTGTTCGACCCATATACCGGTGGCTCCGATTACGTGGAACTGGTAAACGTTTCAGACCGACCGTTGAACCTTAGAGGCTGGCTGTTGGCCCGTTACGAACAAAGCATTGATGATGTAGGGAGTTTCAAGGTTATCACGAACCAGAATTACGCGGTTCCGGCCGGGGGTTACGTGGTGATTGCGGAAGACACTTCCAATGTGATGATGAACTACATTCAGCATGGCATCGGCAACTTCATTGAGGCAGACATGCCTTCGTACAACAACGATTCGGGCACGGTCTATCTCTTACGGAACGATTCTGTAGTGATGGAGTATTTCTCTTACACGGACGACATGCACTTTCCTTTGCTAAGCTCGGTTGACGGGGTTTCGTTGGAGCGACTGGATATGAACCGCCCCGTGAACGACAAGGGAAACTGGCATTCGGCCGCGCAAACTGCCGGTTTCGGAACTCCCGGAAGAGAGAACTCTCAATATTTCCCTACCGGAGTGACGAATGGCCAGGTGAGTACCGAGCCCGAGATCTTCTCTCCATATGATGGAGACGGCTACAACGACCTGCTCAATATCAACTACAGCTTCAACGAGCCGGGCTATGTGGGCACCATCAGGATCTATGATGCCAACGGCAGACCTGTGCGTCAGCTTGCAAGCAATGAATTGCTGTCCACCACCGGCACCTTTACGTGGGATGGTACTTCTGACAAGGGCGAAAAGGCCCGTATCGGGATGTACATCATTCTGTTCGAAGCATTCAGCACCAGCGGGCAATCCAACACGTACAAACTGAGTACGGTATTGGGCGGAAGGCTATAGCAACTCGTTTGCCAAGTTGGCCAATTCAGACCGCTCCCCTTTCTCGAGCGTGACATGGGCGCAAAGTGCGTTCCCCTTCACTTTCTCAATGAGGTACGAAAGCCCGTTACTCTGGGTATCCAGATAAGGTGTGTCTATCTGAAAAATATCTCCGGTGAAAATGATCTTGGTGTTCTCGCCAGCCCGTGTGATGATGGTCTTCACTTCGTGAGGTGTCAGGTTCTGTGCTTCATCAATGATGAAGAAAATGTTACTCAGGCTTCTTCCTCTAATGTAGGCCAGCGGGGTTATCATGAGCTTCTCCTGCTCCACCATCATCTGTATCTGTTTCGCCTCTTTTCCTTTTTCCGGAAACTGACTTTGAATGAACTTCAGGTTATCCCAAAGCGGCTCCATGTACGGATTGATCTTGCTTTTGATGTCGCCCGGCAGATAACCGATATCCCTGTTGCTCAAAGGCACGATGGGGCGTGCCAGATAGATCTGTCTGTAGTCGCGCTTCTGCTCCATGGCCCCGGCCAAGGCAAGCAATGTCTTACCCGTCCCGGCAACACCTTGTAGTGTCACCAGTTTCACGTTGGGGTCCAGAATGGCATGCAGGGCGAATACCTGCTCTGCATTCAACGGTCTTATGCCATACGCGGTCGTCTTCTCTATACGATGCAGCAACCCTGTTTCGGGGTTATTATGCACCAAGGCCGACTTCTTGCCGTTCTTTAGAATGTAATAATGGTTGTTCGGTGCATTCTCCAACCCGACAATACTCGGCTCGCAGGTGCCTTCTTGATAAAGGTTGTTGATCACCGAAGATTCGATTCCTTCAATGGTGGTCTCTCCTTTATAAAGTGAGCTTACATCCTTGATCTTGCCTGTTTCGTAGTCCTCGGCATTCACGTTGAGTGATTTCGCCTTCAGCCGGAGATTGATGTCCTTACTCACCAGAATGACCTTCCTTTCCGGAAACTCAGCCTGAACCGCCAATGCCGCGTTGAGAATCTTGTGGTCGGCCTTGTTCTCTCCGAACACCTTATTCGCATCCACGTCAGCCCTCGTGCCGGTCATCACCACCTTGAACGAACCTTTTTTGGGTCCATTGATAGGAATCCACTGCTGTAAGGTTTTTGTGCCTGCCAGCACATCGAGCTCCCTGATGAACTCGCGAGCAGCGAAATTCTTGCTGTCGTTACCCTTTTTGAAATTGTCGAGCTCTTCCAAAACCGTTATCGGTATGGCCACATCATGCTCGTCAAATTGGGTTATTGCGCTGTGATCGTAGATGATCACTGAAGTGTCTAAGACAAATATCTTTCGGTCCTCTTTCTTTTTTGCCATGAAGTTCGCGGTTACATCGATGGTAAGTTACCTGTTTGTGTGCACCGCCTACCGCAAAAACCATTCTGATTCCCCTGTTTTTTCAACATGAGATTGTGAAGTACTCATTATCGGAGCGGATGACCACCCCTCACAATATGCCTTTCGCTTGATAAACGGTTCAAATCATGCCGCCCGACATCCTTTTCAGTGAAATTTTTCGGAATCACAAATCGCACATTTTCAATGATTTAACATGACTAACAAGCAGTTCATCGATTTTTTTACGTCTCACATGCTGATTTATCCAAAGGATGTTTTAACTTTGGAGAACAGTTCCAATTCCTGGTTTCACCCCCATCGTATGACGCTTCGGCCGATTCGGTGGGGGTATTTGTTTGGCAGAACTCCGCATCCTTATTTGTTACCTTTGCCCAAACGCATAATTTCAGA
>JBFHEW010000004.1:0-17074 GCA_041583955.1 Bacteroidia bacterium
CATGAAAAGGACGATACATTCTCTTGTTATGCCTGGCGAACAAAGAGTAGATCGATGATCTTTATTGGCTCTTTTCAAACCGTTTCTTCGGAATACAGAATGCTGGATGCGAAGAATCCTAAAGGAGAATTCACCGTCATTCAGCCTCGCGAGCGCGACCACGAGTACAAGGTCTCCCATTTCGAGAATAAACTCTACATCGTAACGAATTGGAATGCTCAGAATTTCCGATTGATGGAAACCACTGTTGACAGACCGGGAAAAGAAAACTGGAAGGAAGTGATTGCGCACAGACCTGAAACACTTCTAGAAGGCATCGAGGTGTTCAAGGATTTCATGGTGGTTGATGAGCGTACCAACGGTCTTCCGCAATTGCGTGTCATCGACCAACGGTCGAAAGCGGAACATTACCTCAATTTCGGAGAGGCAGCCTACACCAGTTATATCGGTACGAACATGGATTTCGATACCGAAGTGTTGCGATACGGGTACTCATCCCTCACCACTCCGTGGTCAACCTTGGATTACAACATGAGAACCAAGGAGAAAACACTTCTGAAAGAACAGCCTGTTCTGGGCGATTTCGATAGGAACAACTACGCCACCGAACGTGTGATGGTGAAGGCACAGGACGGAACGGAAGTCCCGATGTCAATCGTCTACAAGAAGGGAGTCGAGAAGGACGGAAGCAATCCTACGCTTCTCTATGCCTATGGTTCCTATGGGGCCAGCATGGATCCCAGCTTCAGTTCGGTCCGGTTGAGTTTGCTTGATAGGGGCTTTGTCTATGCCATTGCACACATCCGTGGAGGTCAGGAAATGGGCCGTCAGTGGTACGACAACGGAAAGCTTTTGAACAAGAAGAACACCTTTACCGATTTCATCGATTGTGGAGAATACCTCATTGCCAACAAATACACCACCAACGAAAAGCTCTTTGCCATGGGCGGTTCAGCCGGAGGGCTATTGATGGGCGCTGTGGTCAACATGCGTCCAGACCTTTGGAAAGGTGTTGTGGCTGCCGTACCGTTTGTTGATGTGATCACCACCATGCTGGATGAGACCATTCCTTTGACCACCAGCGAGTATGACGAGTGGGGAAACCCGAACGTAAAGGAGTACTACGATTACATTCTGAGCTATTCGCCTTACGATAACGTGAAAAAGCAGGACTACCCGAACATGCTCGTCACAACAGGTCTTCACGATAGTCAGGTACAGTATTGGGAGCCTGCCAAATGGGTGGCCAAGCTCCGAGTGGAAAAGACCGACACGAATCTCCTCCTGCTCCATACCAATATGGAAGCAGGGCATGGTGGAGCAAGTGGTCGTTTTGAAAGTTTAAAGGAAACGGCATTGGAATATGCCTTCATGTTCAAATTGGTGGGTATCACGCGTTGATCGATGAATGATTTCAGTCCATTTTCGGTCAATATCAACCTGCTGTTCATCGCTTCTCTGATCGGCTCATACTTATTGGGAACCTTCTTCTACAGGTCGTCCAATAAGATCGATGAACTGGCGATGCGGTTGGCATTGGGTCAAGTAGCAGGTCTGGTGGCTTTGGCCGTGATCTTCTCGGGAACCAGCACCATGGCAGTCATCATGCTTCCAATCCTGGGCTACATGTCGTTCAAGCGTTTTCAGCCCGCCACGAAGGCATTGGACACGGAGCGAACAGTTCCGTTCTACGAATACATTTCCTTGGCTCTCGTAGCTGTAGCAATGTTCGCGCTCGATGCGTTCCGTTTGGATATCCGTCAAGGAGACGCGTTGCTCTACATTGGCAACACGGATATCTCATACTATGGTTCAACCGGACGGATGATGTTTGAGTTCGGAGAGGAAACGCTGCCGTCATCAGTAGGAGAAACGCCACAGAAAATGATCTATCACTTTGGTGATATGTGGCTATCTGGGATTTACTCGTACTTCTTTGATGTGATTCCGTATTACGCCTATGGCATTCTATACAGAAGTGTCGGTTCAAGCATTTTATTCCTTTTGCTGTATTCCTTTTTCAGAAAGACCGGAGGCCTTGCTCAGGCGCTCGGTTTCTCAATTCTAGGGTTGGTTGCCAATAGTGCGCTGCTATGGTATTTCCCGAGTTTCGGTTTGGATGTGCTTCAGCCGTTCTTCGATTCCTGGCCTATTTATGCCGAAAGTTCGTTCCTCGTACTAGGTATTGCAAGCTTGGTCTTCTTGAAGCTGTTTGAGACCGGAAGAATCATGGAAGGAATGGTCGGGTTTCTATTGGCCGCCAGTCTTCATTCCGTATTCATTGTGCCGAGTTTCATTTTCGCGTGTTCCATCCTATCCGTGAAAATGCTTTTCCCGAAGTTGCTTGATGAAGCGGGACTACCTTCTTCGTGGTCGAATGTTGGCATGATCGCCTTGGCGGGGATACTCCCTTACGCCTTTGTGGTTGCCGATGGACGCTCCCTGAGTTTACCTATGACCTTGAACACGGGTCTTCTTTACCTTGTGGTGCACACGGGGTTCAGGTCGTTTCTAACGCTGGTTTTGCTAGCGCCCTTCTTGATCGGATTGATCTTTCTCATCATACAGAAAGGTTCCAGATCGGTCAGTACGGTGGTGTTGCTTTACTGCCTGGGCGGAATTGCTGGGTTCTGCCTGCTTTTCGCAGTATTTCAATCAACCAACACCACCAAGCTATTCAGTGGCCTTCTTGCAGCCCTTCTGTTTCCGTTCGGATTGATGGGGCTGTCAGAAATGCTAAGAAGTAAAAGGCGTAGAGATCAAACGGTCGCAGCAGTGTCAATCGTTCTTGTGCTCTGCTCTACGTTGGTCGGGTGCATACATACATCTTTCTTCGAGTCTATCTATTCATGGAACCACATCAAAGGGCATCAGGAAAAGTGGACGCTACCCAAAGAGGAAGTGGTCTTTTTGAGGGAAAAACTTTCGAAAGGCGTTTATGCTGGCTATGCGGTTTGTGATGCTGAAGAGTTCCCGGGTGACCTTATTCGCTACAATTCATACATCGGTATCAATGGTCTCTTGGATGGAGGCCACATTTTTCGGATCAATGCGATCGCTACCGACACTGTTTGTTCTAAAGAATCGAAAAGCTGGACTTTAAAGAGTTCACCTTTGGTCTATGGGCTACGATACTCGGATTCGCGAGAGGCGGTAAAAAGGTATGTGGAAGACCTTGATATCACCTATGTTTTAAGAGACTCCGACTTGGCCGGATTGTGTCTTCCGGATGAAATTGGTCTGCTAGCGCAAGACTCAATTTCAACAGGACGGTATAAATTGTATCCGATTTCGAGATGATGATGACCGATTCAGTAATGCCAAAAATATGGAAGCCACATTTCGCAGTGTGGCCTGGAATTTTGAAGTTTCTGAAACCATCGAGCGGTTGTTCATGTTGGTGTCAATAACGAAGTAGAGAGCATGGTAAGAATACTTGTTGGATTTTTGTTTTTAAGTTCGGTGTCATTGGCCCAACACGGCTACTGGCAGCAACACGTCTCCTATCAAATGGAGATTGACATGGATGCGGCCAACCACCGGTTTACGGGCAAGCAGAGGTTGATCTATACCAACAACTCGCCCGATACACTCACAAAGGTGTTCTATCACCTTTATTTCAACGCGTTCCAACCCGGAAGCATGATGGACATCCGGTCGCGTACCATTCCAGACCCTGACCCGCGGGTGGCCGACAGGATATCGAAACTGACGCCCGAGGAGATCGGATATCACCGAATTGATCGCTTTACACAAGATGGACAGACCTTGAAATACCATGTTCAAGGAACGGTTTTGGAGGTGGACCTTGCCAAGCCGATTCTTCCTGGAGGCAGTTCGGAATTCCTGATGGATTTCAATGCGCAGGTTCCGTTACAGGTGCGCAGAAGCGGGCGCGATAACGCTCAGGGAATTGATTATTCGATGACCCAATGGTACCCGAAAATGGCCGAATACGACTACGAAGGCTGGCATGCCGACCCGTACGTTGGGCGCGAGTTCCATGGCGTGTGGGGAGACTTTGATGTGAAGATATCCATCGATAAGAAGTATGTTCTTGGAGGAACGGGGTATCTACAGAACCCGAACGAGGTCGGACATGGTTATGCAGCTCCGGGAGTGGAAGTAAAACCACCGCTCGGAGAAAAACTCACATGGCATTTCGTAGCGCCTCAGGTACACGACTTTGCCTGGGCAGCCGACCCGGATTACGTGCATCATGTCACCCAAGTGCCCGATGGACCCACCTTGCATTTCCTCTATCTGCCAGATACCACGGGTCATTGGTTGCGTTTACAGAATGAATTTACAGGGGCGTTTTCCCTGATGAACGAGAAGTTCGGCAAGTATCCGTACAAGCAGTTCTCCGTCATTCAGGGTGGCGATGGCGGCATGGAGTATCCCATGGCAACACTCATCACCTCCGGCCGAACGTATGGAGGTCTTTTGAGCGTCACCATTCATGAAGCGTTCCATAATTGGTACTACGGAGTCCTTGCCACCAACGAAAGCAAGTATCCGTGGATGGACGAAGGTTTCACTTCCTATGCGCAGGACCATGTGCTCAATGAAATTGGTGGACGTAAGCAGGCAAACCCACACTTGGGCGACCTGAAAAGCCTGGCCAATCTTCACGCCAACGGGCTGCAAGAACCACTGACCACGCATGCCGATCACTATCAGACCAACTACTGTTATGGCATTTCGTCCTATTCCAAAGGAGCGGTCTTTCTGATGCAGATGGAATACATCGTTGGAAAAGAAGCATTCTGGAAAGGCATGAAACGCTATTTCAACGAGTGGAAGTTCAAACACCCGACACCGAATGATTTTATCCGAGTGATGGAGAAAACATCAGGGCTGGAGCTCAACTGGTTCATGGACCTTTGGGTGGGCACCACGCAATTCATCGATTACAGCATTGAGGATATTGAAAAAGAGAAAAAGGGGATGACAGTGATCGAATTGAAGCGGATCGGGCAACTCCCCATGCCACTCGACATTCAGGTTGTGGACAAGGATGGGAATGTGAGCTGGTACTACATTCCGGTCGGGCTCTTGCGAGGCGAAAAACCGGCTGAGGAAGGCCAGTCCAATAGGGTCATTCTTCCAGATTGGGAATGGACCAGCCCGACCTATGAATTTGAGATCGACCTCAAGAAGCGTAAGATCGAAAGCATCATCATCGACCCATCCACCCGATTGGCCGATCTGAACAATACCAACGGAGTTTACCCTTTTCCTAAAGAGAGAAAATGATAAGAACAGCGTTTTTGCGTAGCAACGCAGCACTTTTCCTATTTGCTTTTGTCCTACTGGCAGCATGCGAAACCAAAACCGACAGCGGTTCAACCACAGATAGGGAGAAAGCAGGCAGTTCTGAGGTGCGCCCATCAGGACCGCAGTTTAAAAAAGAAGGAGAGCTTTATCTGTTGAAAGCCTCAGGCGATACCATTCGCAAGATCGATATCGAAATTGCCGACATCGAGAGCGAACGCACCATTGGCCTCATGCACCGCTGGTCCATGCCCGATACCCAAGGCATGCTTTTCATTTTCGAAGAGGAGGAGCGTAGGTCGTTTTGGATGCACAATACGCTCATGGGGCTCGATATCCTGTACATAAGGGAGAATGGCGAAATTGAAAGCATTGCCAAATACTGTGTGCCCAAATCCGACAGGTCCATTCCTTCCAAAGGTCCGGCAATGTATGTGCTGGAGCTCATTGAAGGGTTCTGCGACATCCATGGCGTAGAGGTAGGCGACAGAATCGAATTCAAACGGACAGATGGCAAATAATGAACTTGGCGTGGGGCCGAACCGAAGCAATCTCATGATCAGACCAACCCTTTCTTTCCTCGTTACCTTTCTCCTGTTTCTGAGCGCCTCAGCGCAGCAGACACTTACTCTGAATAGTTTCAATCCTACCCCCGAAAACTGGTTGCTGCTGTCCAAAGACCGGACGTTCATCAGCAATAACGATAGCCTGAACGAGGAATTGGTCGACCTGGTGAAAGTCTTCTCCGTGGATAGCATTCTGCCTTCAAAAAGTCAGCGTCACCGTGTGGCAGAAGCAGGTTGGGTCATCAGTATCTTCGGTTATAAGTGGAAGGCCCTGAACATGACCAAACAGAAGTTCGTTGGTACTGAGCGTGATGGCGTTCATCCTCCGCGCGATCCGCAATTCACAGAGTATGACATCAATTTCAACCTCATACCACGTATCAGGAAGTACATTGATCTGGTTTGGGTAGGCAACGAGCAACAGAAGAACAAGAACCGATTCAGGCGCATCAAGAATTTTGATGAAGCTCCTTGGATCTACCCTGAGACCTTGGAGAACATCAAACAGTACCGCATGCATTGCGAACTCACACCTCCTGTGGAATTCCGGCCACTGTTGAACGAGAAGTTCTATCCGGCCTTGAGGCCCAATTCATCCAAGGAACATCATGCCATTGGTTCCGATCAGGCCACTTTTGGTATGTATGGTGCATTTGTGGCAGACTATAACCATACCGGTCACCCCGAGATACATCCTTACGAGTGGATCTGGTGGTACGACACCCACCCCGACCGACTATTGGAAAAAAGCCAGACCTGGTATGTGGGATTCATGAAGGAAACCAGTAACCGTTTCCGCGGATGGTACAAGAAAAAGGAGCCGAGAGTCGGTCAGGTATCAATACCATTTCTTTTCGAAACACAAAAAGATACATTTGAGATCATGGTGGACCACTTGATCCACGACATGTTCAGCGTTGAGGGGTTTTCGAAATTGGAAGGGGTGCCATCGGACGCTCAGAACCTCTACTTTTCGGAGAAGACCATTGCTTTTGATGGCGAGCTGAAAGGAAAGGTGATCCGTTTCCGAACCTCCAATCCGATCAAGTTCGAAGCCATCAAGTATTGGTTCTCAGATCTGAATTTCGACAGGGAAAGGAACCTCCTTTCAGGCTATTTGAATCTAGGCTTGTCGGTAAACCAGCTCTACAACGCCAAAGTGTCTTTCGAATAGCGTTCCCTTAGTCGAACGCTTTTTTGACGTGTCCCCAAGCCTTCGACATTTCGTCTGAGAAATGCTCCCATTGATCGGATGCTTCTTCAGCTTTCTTCTCAAGCTGTGTACGTATTTCACCGATCTTTATGCGGGCCTGACGTTTCTTTTCTTCAAGTTCTTGAGCAGATTCGGCCTTCGCCAAATGCATCTGTACCTTGAGTATGTCCAAACGGATCTGATAATCGTGCAGCAATAAAGACGCATCTTCCAAGAAATGATCGGAGCGCTTCCTGTTTGTCTTGAACACGAGGTCAATGTCTGATCGGAGTTTCTCCAAAGAGCGTTTCAATTTCACTTCCTGCTCTTTGAGCTGGTCTTCTGTCTCTGCCTTTCCGAGGGCGAGCTGAACCCGTAAAGATTCGAATGACGATCGGATCTTTTGCATTTGATCTTCGCTCAGGTCTTTCGTGGCGTTGAGCTTCTCCGAAGCATCCTCGGTCCATTTAAGTAGGTTCTTCTTCTGCTTTTCAAATTCCTCCTTTGCTTCTGCCTTTCCTAAATGAAGTTGAAGTTCGAGGTTTTCGGCAAGCGATTTCAGTTCTTTCAGTCGGTTCTCAATTCGTTCGTTTTTCATGATATGGTGTTTTTTGTTTCGTCAGATTTAGGTTGTATCGGTCGCAGGGAGCTCTCTTTCTTCGGTGCCGAGCGCAGGGCCTTGGGCGCTAACACGAGCAGCCCTACCAGGAACCCGGCAGTGAATGTTGAGAACAGAACAAGCGCCAATGAACTCCTGATCTGCCATAGGAAAATGTTGATCTCAATACCCGTGGTGTTCTGCAGTGTGAAAATCACCACGGCCAAGAGAAGCAGGATCAAGAGAATCAGGAAAATAGTGTTTTTCATACTCGGAAATGGATTGGGGGTAGGTACGGTGGCAAAGATGCGGACAGCATGCGCTATGAAAAATGAGAATCATCATGCAGTTTTGTGATTCATGTTCCAAACGTACCTGCAGCTTGGCTTTGAGCACATAACCGACCTGAACGGTTACGATCACATGCTGTTTCTTCTGGCACTGTGCGCAGCATACGCGTATTCCGATTGGAAAAGGATCCTCATCCTGGTCACGGCATTCACGGTAGGACATTCCATCACCCTTGCACTGTCGGTTCTCAATGTCATTCCGGTGAATGCTGCATGGATCGAGTTTCTCATTCCGGTCACCATTGCTGCCACGGCTGCTAAGAACCTGATCGGCCTACTCCTGACCCCCTCTGCTGGAGTGGGAGTTGCCCCTTCTCGTTGGGGAGGGTTGGGCTGGGGCTTGGCGTTGGGCTTCGGGCTCATTCACGGAATGGGCTTTTCAAACTACCTGCGCTCGCTCTTGGGCGATGAGCTGCTCATGCCGCTTTTCGCCTTCAACATCGGTATTGAATCCGGTCAGTTATTGGTCGTGGGGCTCATATTCCTTTTGCAATTCGGCATCATGAAGACAATTAGTGTTAAACATCATCAGTGGAACCTGCTCATTTCCATGGTGTCAGGGGGCATTTCCTTACTTTTGGCCGCCCAACGGATTCCGTTCTGATCGGATTCCGGATTCCTTATTGAAACAGCATGAAACGCACATCATTTTTCCTTTTTCTACTTTCTCCTCTTTTCCTTTTCTCGCAGGAGAACAGAAGCGCCAGCAAGTTTGCGCAGTTAGGACAGGAACTGCCCACTCCCAATGTTTACCGAACAGCGAGCGGAGCTCCGGGCCATGAGTATTATCAGCAGCAGGTTGATTACGACATGAATATCGAGTTGGATGATGAAACGCAACGGCTTTACGGAACCAGCACCATCACCTATTGGAACAACTCTCCTGACGAATTGACCTACCTGTGGCTTCAGCTCGATCAGAACATGCGTGCCAAGGATAGCGATACACGCAAGATCAGCACGGCCGAGATCCGGAACAGAATGGGATTCGGTGAGTTGGAGCGCATACACAACGATTTTGATGGTGGTTTCAAGATCGAGTACGTGAAAGATGCAGCAGGAAACGATCTGAGCGCAACAGTGGTGAACACCATGATGCGGGTCGACCTACCGAAAGCACTGAAATCGAAAGGCAAAACGGTGATCAAACTCAAATGGTGGTACAACATCAACGACCGTATGAAGATCGGTGGACGTTCGGGCTACGAGTTTTTCCCAGAAGATGGAAACTACCTCTACACCATTGCGCAGTTCTTCCCAAGACTTTGTGTCTATAATGAGGTGGAAGGATGGCAGCACAAGCAGTTTCTCGGAAGCGGTGAGTTTGCGCTTCCGTTCGGAGATTACAAGGTCAACATCACTGTTCCGGCCGACCACGTTGTAGGAGCAACCGGTTTCTGCCAGAACTACAGCCAAGTGCTGACCTCAGCACAGATGGACAAGTTCAATCAGGCAAAAACCGCCACCGAACCGGTGATCATCGTTACGCAGAAGGAAGCAGAAGAGAACGAGAAGGAGGGAACCAAGGAGAAGAAGACCTGGACCTACAAGGCCACCAATGTGCGCGATTTTGCCTTTGCCTCGTCCCGCAAATTCATTTGGGATGCCATGGGCGTTGACATTGCCGGAAAGAAAGTAATGGCAATGAGCTACTATCCGAAAGAAGGAAACCCGCTTTGGGAGCAGTATTCCACAAGGGTGGTGGCACACACGCTTAAAACCTACTCCAAATACACCATCGATTATCCTTATCCCGTGGCCATTTCGGTGCATGCCGATCAGATAGGGATGGAATACCCGATGATCTGCTTCAATTTCGGCCGACCGGAGAAGGATGGGACCTACACCGAGAACCTCAAGAACCGGATGATCGGGGTGATCGTGCACGAAGTAGGGCACAATTTCTTCCCAATGATCATCAATTCGGACGAACGTCAGTGGACGTGGATGGACGAAGGTCTCAACTCGTTTGTAGAATATCTCACAGAAATGGAGTGGGACAAGAATTTCCCGGCCAGAAGAGGTCCGGCCCCGAATATTGTCGATTACATGAAAGGCGATAAGAACGGAATGGTGCCGATAATGACCAACAGTGAGAGCATCCTTCAGTTCGGAAACAACGCCTACGGCAAACCGGCCACTGCACTCAACATTCTCAGAGAAACGGTGATGGGCCGCGAACTGTTCGATTACGCCTTCAAAGAATATTCAAGACGATGGGCCTTTAAACACCCGACACCGGCAGATCTGTTCCGAACAATGGAAGATGCATCGGGCGTTGACCTCGATTGGTTCTGGAGAGGCTGGTTCTATACCACCGATCATGTGGACCAAAGCCTGGATGCCGTTAAATGGTTCAAGCCCGATACCAAGAACCCTCAGATAGAAAAACCTCTGGCCAAGAAGAAAGATGAAGCCAAGGAGCAGTACATCAGCGACACGCGCAACAAGGAAGCCTTCAAAAGCGTGGTGGAGAAGGATGCCAAAACCCGCGATTTCTACAATAATGAGTACGACCCATACAAATGGACCATCCTCGACAGTGAGGAGTATGACCGTTATTTGGCCCGGTTGGACGAAGACGAGAAGAGTATGCTCAATTCTGACCTCAACTATTACCAGATAGATATCTCATCTCCCGGAGAGCTGGTGATGCCAGTGATACTGGAGTTTGAGTATGCCGATGGTTCGAAGGAAACGCACCGTATTCCAGCTGAGATATGGAAGACCAACGACAAGAACGTGAGCAAGGTCTTCTTCTCGGAGAAGGAATTGGTGCGTGTGGTGCTCGATCCGTACTTGGAAACGGCCGATATAGACCGCGACAACAATTACTGGCCACCCAAGCAGGAACCAACACGTTTTGAGCTGTTCAAAGGATCCGACAGATCATCGGAGAACGAGATGCAGCGTGCCAAACGTGCTGCGGCCAAGGGCAAGTGATCACTGATCGATCCATCGGTCGATTTCGACCTCATCCCCTTAAGAATGAACTCCGCTACTACCATTCCGATGGTCGCTTGTCGGTAGTATCCCTTTTACCTGAAGCACGGTAACGAGGCGGTTTTCGTTCTTTCAGTAATTGAAGCGGTCTGTCCTTTTTCGATGCGGCTTATGGTAGCACGCCCTGGCCCAGATCACAAAAGGCACATCAATTGCGAGAATGTAATCCTATCCGATTCCCTTCACTATCGATGATCAAACCCATATATCCGTGTTCTTCAGAGATCTGCGTTCGCGGAATGAGCACCTGACCTCCGGCCGCGCCCACTTTTTCCAGCTCATTGGTGATATTGCCCGAGGGCGAAGTGAAGTAGATCAGCACGCCATTGCTAAGCGGTTTATAGAAATCAGCATTGTGAACCAACGCACCACCACTGCCCATTCCATCGTCAACCGATGGGAACAAGGCCATATCTATCTGTGGCATTTTCATGCGGTGGAATTCAAACCCGAAAACAGCCTTATAAAATTGGATGGCACGTTCCATATCGCTCGTAGGAATCTCAAACCAGCCGACAACATTCTTCTTCATGATCGATCGTTTTTACGTGTAGGAAAGATAGCGAAGCTGGCTTTTACGCCTAACTGAATTATGTTCCGAACACATTTTTAGGTACCTTAATGTACAATCTAAACGAAGAAATCATGGTAATGAGCTATCAAGGGGCCCGCGAGGCACCATCAAGTCAACCGAATAAACAACCGATATCTGTACGTGATCATATGGCCACCAATCTGATAACCTTTCGTGAAGATCAGACCATTGAGGAGGTGATAGGTGCGCTTACGGATGCCAACATCTCCGGGGCTCCGGTCATCAATGAGAAGAATGAGCTTTTGGGCGTCATTTCTGAGGGAGATTGCCTCAAAGCGTTGATGAGCGAGAAGTATCACAATCATCCATCAACAGGGCAACGCGTAAAGGACTGCATGGTTTCCAAGGTCATTCACGTAGCACCCGAATTGGACCTTTTTGATGTGGCGAAGATGTTCTTGGAACTTCGGGTAAGACGTTTTCCGGTTCTTGACAAAGACGGTAAGGTCATTGGGCAGATAAGTCAGAAGGATGTTATCATGGCCCTGAAAGAAGTAAAGGGCCAAACGTGGCATTGAGATCGTAATTTCAGCGCGTGAAACTGGCGCTCCATAGTAGATGTATTGAATTGGCCACAGAAAAGGTCAACTCACTCGACAGAGAGATGGAATCGATGCGCCAAGCGGTGCAGACAGAAAGTAAAAGTACCGCGGGCGACAAGCACGAAACGGGCCGCGCCATGATTCATCTGGAGCAGGAAAAACTCCATCAGCAATTGGCAGAGGCAACATCCGTGTTGGCCGAATTGGAACAGGTGAAGCCCGAACAATCATTGGAAACCGTTCAGAGAGGTGCTTTGGTACATACAGACCGCGCCATATTCTATGTTGCCGTTGGCTTGGGAAAGGTCAACCTTCATGGAACCGACATTTTTGTGATCTCTTCGCAATCGCCAATCGGAAAACGGATGGTAGGGAAACGATCGGGAGAGCGTTTCAACATGAATGGAACGGATTATGCCATTACCTCCATAGCGTAAATGAAAACAGCCTTTTTAGCACTTGTTCTGGTCTTTGGCCCACTGCACGAATTCCATCTTTCGTTGATGGAGATAGATCATAACACGGAGAAGAAAACACTGCAGATCGCGGTGAAACTGTTTACCGATGACCTTACCGTGGCGCTGGAGAAACCCGGAGGAGTAAAATTGCACATCGGCACCCCCAACGAACCACCCAAAGCCAACGAGCTCATTGCCAACTACCTGAAACAGCATGTATTACTGAAAGTGAATGGCAAGGATGTAGTATTCAATTACCTCGGAAAAGAAGCCGAGACGGATGCCACCTGGTGCTACTTGGAGGTTCAGAATGTGGCCAAGGTGCAAACGTTGGAAGTGCAGAACACGCTGCTGCTCGAATCATTTGATGATCAGACCAACATGGTGAATCTCAAAATCAATGGGCGAAAGAAAAGCGGCCTTGCCCGAAAAGGCAGCACCAGACTGAAGTTCGACCTTTAGATCACGGAAACGATCTTTTCTTTCCGCTCCTCCATACGCCCTACCTTCCAAAGCGGCTGATTCTCTGCCTTTGCCACTTGCAGCAATTCGACCTCGGTGTTGGGGTTTACACAGATCAGCAGCCCACCACTCGTCTGCGGGTCGCAAAGCGTAAATAGCTGTTCGCCACTCAAAGTCGTTGTTTTAGAAGAATAGGTACTGAAATTCTTCATTGTCATATCAGGATAGATGAACTGATCGAGGTATGTTTTCAGATTCTCGATCAGGGGCACATCCGCATACTGGAGCTGTGCCGAAACGCCACTTGCTTCGCAGACTTCGATCAAATGCCCCATGAGTCCGAAGCCAGTCACATCGGTAATGGCCGTAACACCCTTCAATGAGGAGACCGAAGCTCCCAACGTGTTCAATTGGAGCATTTGATGAACCGCTCGCTGATGGTCTTCCGGTGCAGCCTTGCCTCGTTTCTGAGCAGCGCTGAGAATACCGACCCCCAATGGCTTGGTCACGTAGATCAGGTCGCCAACCTGTGCACTGGCGTTGGTCTTAAGATGGTCCGTATCCACCATTCCTGTCACGGCCAGCCCGAATATCGGTTCTGGAGAATCGATGCTATGCCCGCCTGCCAATGGGATATTCGCTTTGGCGCAGATGGCACGTGCACCCTCCATGACCTGCTGCGCCACCGAGGTCGGGATCTTATCAACCGGCCAACCCAGAATGGCAATGGCCATCAACGGTTTTCCGCCCATGGCATACACGTCCGACAAGGCATTTGCCGAGGCTATTCCCCCGAATTGGAAGGCATCATCCACAATGGGCATGAAGAAATCCGTGGTACTGATAATGGCCTTATCGCCACTTATACGATACACAGCGGCATCATCCTTTGTGGTGTTTCCTACCAATAGATCAGGGAATTCTGCATACTTCTTCGAACTGAAAAGTATCTGCTCCAGCACCTGCGGTGAGATCTTGCACCCGCAACCGGAACCGTGTGAGAATTGAGTGAGTCTGATGTCCTGTGTGCTCATAATCGATGTTCGTTTGCTAGTTCAATCAGCAGATTGGCATTGTGAGAGGCATCAGCCGAAAGCAGTTCAATCGTGGACAATGGGTTCCAATCCAGATATTTGGCTTTGCTGAAGCTGTATTGCTTGTCGTAATACACAAGAAGAAGTTCGGCAACCTCTGCCAAACGGTCTTCGGCCAGCAACTCCAAAGCGGCTTTCATGTGTTGTCCTCCCAATTTCTGTTGGAGTTTCGAAATGGCAGTCTCCAGGTCTTCCTTTGATGCCGCACCGTAATCATCCACCAATCGTTGAATGCGCAACTCCATCGGGACATCAATGGCAACACACGTGGCCGTGGTCATGTTTTTCCAAAGCGGTTGTGGCAAATACACGCGGCCAATGGTCATCCCTTCACGCTCTATCCAGATCCGCTTTTCGGGATCGAGCTGCTTGAGTTCATGGAACAGATCGTTCTGAAATTGCTGTGAACTGGGCTGTTGGGGAAGCCCGATGTTACCGAATGCCGAACCCTTGTGGTTGGCCAATCCTTCCAGGTCAAGTACCTGCTCTCCCGCCTCTCTCAGTCCGTGTAGCACATCGGTTTTCCCACTTCCGGTAGGCCCATCTATCACAATCAGGTTTCTGAGTCCGGAAAACCCATTCAAAACCGTGTTCCGATACGCCTTGTACCCGCCTTGCAGCACGGTGCATTCAAGACCTACCTGTTCAAAGAGCCATGCCATGCGGTTGCTGCGCATGCCTCCGCGCCAGCAGTAAACGCCCAACTTACCGTCAGCGGCCACGTCTTCTGCTTTTTTGGCCAAAGCGGCCATCTTAGGCCCCACAATTTCAAGTCCTTTCTCAATCGCATCCTTCTTTCCCTGCTGTTTGTAGATCGTACCTACAATGGCCCGTTCGTCATCGGCAAACAGAGGAATGCTGATGGCTCCTGTCACATGGCCGGCCTCAAACTCGCTAGGCGAGCGGACATCCACCACAGTGGTTGTGGTGGTGGCGATCAGATAATCTTCGGGGTTCAGGTATTCCATCTTAACGTGAAGCGAAGCTATCATATATAGTTCTTGGGTTCAAGATGGAAGAAGCAAAGTTGGCGGTTCATTTTTGCTTTTGTGCTTACTTCGCAGCATGCAAAACAAGATCGCGGCAGAGGTAGGGTGCAGACCGGACCAGGTCAGGAATACGTTGGGTCTGATGGAGGGTGGTGCAACCGTTCCTTTCATATCGAGGTATCGGAAGGAGGCCACTGGCGGACTGGACGAAGTGCAGATAGGCCGGATAAAGGAGCTGTTTGATCGTTATTCTGAGCTGGAGAAACGCAGAACAGCCATTCTTGCTTCGCTTAAGGAGCTGGATGTATTAACGCCCGAATTGAAAAAGAAAGTGGAGGAGGCGGCCACTTCGCAAGAACTCGAAGACCTGTATCTGCCCTATCGCCCCAAGCGGAAAACACGCGCCACCAAGGCCATTGAGTTGGGATTGGAACCACTGGCCAGAATACTCATGGCGCAGAACGAGCGTTTTCCGGAACGTGCAGCTGAGCGGTTTGTAAAAGGAGATGTGAATTCGGTGGAAGAAGCCCTACAAGGCGCCCGCGATATCATTGCCGAATGGATGAACGAGAATGCCGCTCTGCGCTCGCGATTACGCCAATTGTTTCTCCGCGAAGCAACCATCAGTTCCAAAATGGTAAAGGGCAAGGAAGAGGAAGGCGAGAAATTCCGCGATTATTTCAAGCACGAAGAACAGCTCAAACGCATACCATCGCATCGCTATTTGGCCATTATGCGAGGAGAAAAGGAGGGATTTCTGAGGGTGAATATCGCCCCGAACGAGGAGCAGGCCCTGCAATTGATGGAGCGTTTTTTCGTGAAGGGTCAAACGGCCAGTTCGGACGAAGTGCGTACAGCGGCAAAAGATGCTTACAAGCGGCTTTTGCAGCCATCGCTCGAGACCGAAATGCGCAATACCTTCAAAGAACAATCGGACGAGCAGGCGATAAAGGTGTTTGCAGAGAACCTGCGCCAATTGCTCATGCTACCTCCTTTGGGTGAGAAGCGCGTATTGGCCATCGACCCGGGTTACAGAACCGGTTGCAAGGTTGTTTGCTTGAGTGCCCAGGGAGATCTACTACACAACGAGAACATTTACCCGCATCCGCCAAGAAACGAACGCTCGCAGGCAATGAAAAAGCTTTCCACATTGGTGGAGCAGTACCAGATCGAAGCCGTTGCCATTGGTAACGGAACCGCCAGTCGCGAAACAGAAGCGTTGGTAAAGGCCATTCATTTCGACCGTAAAGTGCAGGTTTTTGTGGTGAGTGAGGCTGGGGCCTCAGTCTATTCTGCCAGCAAGGTGGCGCGCGATGAGTTCCCTCAGTTTGATGTTACGGTCCGCGGTTCGGTGAGCATCGGAAGAAGATTGATCGATCCATTGGCCGAGTTGGTGAAGATCGATCCGGCAGCCATTGGGGTCGGTCAATACCAGCACGATGTGGACCAGAAACAGTTGATGGCTTCGCTCGAACGTGTAACAGAAAGCTGCGTGAACCAGGTTGGTGTCAATTTGAATACGGCCAGCAAATTCCTGCTCCATCACGTATCGGGTCTCGGCCCACAACTGGCTGATAATATTTTGGAGTTCCGTGCTCAGAATGGCCCGTTCTCCTCGCGCGAGCAACTTAAAAGCGTACCTCGTTTAGGCGCCAAAGCATTTGAGCAGGCGGCAGGCTTTCTGCGCATTCCGCAGGCGAAAGACCCATTGGATAACTCTGCAGTCCACCCCGAGCGATATGCTTTAGTGAAGAAAATGGCGAAGGACCTGAAAGTATCAGTCGAAGAAATGCTGGGCAATGAGGCGTTGGTCAATGCCATCAACCTACCAAACTATGTGACGGAAGATGTAGGCCTGCCAACACTTCAAGACATAAAAGAAGAACTCCTCAAACCGGGCCGCGACCCGCGCAGGATCATCAAGATGTTCGAGTTTGAAAAAGGAATC
>JBFHEW010000005.1:0-16623 GCA_041583955.1 Bacteroidia bacterium
CCGAACGAAGATGTGTTCTGGAACAGCACCGCATTGTTGCTGATGGTGAAACTGAATCCAGCAACCGGTTGCATTTCGTTTGCAAGCACTTCTACCTGCTCTGAATACATACAGCCGTTCACATCCATCACCGTGATGTTGTAAATATTGTCGGTCAGGTTGGCCCAGTTTCCGTTTGTCTGAAGATTACCTTGATTGAGGCGATAGCTGTATGAAGGTGTACCACCTGTGGCGGTAACGTGGATGGAACCGTCAAAATCACCCTCACAATCAATGTTCACAATGGAGTCGATCACGATGTCCATGAGAGGTGGACTCACCAATGTGGCAGTATCAACATCTGTACAACCATTGGCATCCCTCACCACGATAAGGTGGTTTCCACCGCTAATCCCAGTGAGGATCTGACCTGATTGGAAGGTCAATCCACCGTTGGATGAGTACATGTAGCCAGGGGTTCCGCCTACGGCCTGAACCGTCACGGCACCTGAAGCCTGATTCGGGCAGGCAGGATTTGAAATGATCATGTTATTGATGTTCACTGCCGTGGCCGGTTGGCCTACAAAGAATTGAACATCATCGGTACATCCGTTCAGATCTTGCGCATACAATGTGAAATTTCCTTGTGGGAATCCTCCGAACACGTTCGATGCAACGAATGTGATGTTGTCGCTAGAGTAGGTATATGTTGGTGTTCCGCCTGTTCCTACGAGGGTCACCGAACCACTTGATTCGCCCAGACACGCAACGTTGGTAACGTTGGCGCTCACGCTGAAGGCCGATGATGGCGCTGATATGATGACACCTTCCGATGCTGTACAGCCATTGGCATCTCTTACAACGGCCAAGTAGTTTGCTCCCGACAGGTTGCTGAACGTTGCATTGGGACCGAACGAATTACCACCGTTGATAGAGAACTCGTAGCTCGTTGTACCGCCTGCTGCAGTGATCTGAATGGTTCCATCCTGATCTCCGAAGCAGGTAACCGGTGTGGAGTTGGTTTCAATGGTAAGGATCGATGGTTCGAATACGCTCTCGGTCACGTCATCCAAACAGCCGTTGGCGTCTCTTACAACGATGGTGTAAGTGCCGGCCAAAAGACCTTGGAACGTCCCGGATCCTTGGAAATTCACACCATTCAAACTGTACTGATACGGTGCCGTTCCGGCAGCAGCAGCCACTTGGATGGAAGCATTGGCAGCTCCGGCACAAAGGGCATCTTCTGTATCCAATACTGAGAGTAACAAGAGGCCAGGTTCGTTAAGTGTCACATGAAGCGTGTCGGTACACCCATTCGCATCGCGCACACCCACAATATAGGTGGCTGCAGCTAGACCACTGAAGTTGGCAGACAAACCATAAGCGCCATTGTTCAACCTGTATTCGTATGGAGCCACACCTCCAGTTCCTGCTACGGTAAGGCTACCCGAATTGTCGCCATTGCAAAGTAGGTCGTCAGCTGTAGCCAATGTAAGAACGAGCGTATCTGGTTCTGTAAGTGTAATGGTGGTGTCGAAAACGCAGGAGTTGAGATCGGTTATCTGCACATCATGTGTTCCGGCACCAAGTCCGCTGAAAGTGCCGAATGGCTGAGCCGTATTACCATCAATGCTGTACTGATAAGGAGCCGTTCCGCCACTGCCCGCAATGGCAATGGAACCAGTATTTGCACCATGACAGGCGATGTTCGTAATACTATTGATGGTTATTCCCAACGTATCTGCAGGTTGAGAAACCGTGCCGCTCACGGTGAATTCGCAGCCATTGGCGTCAAAAGCGGTAATGTCATAGGTTCCTGCGGTCAACCCACCGAATGTCACACTGCTTTGTGGCGTACCACCGTCAATGCTCAATGTCCATGGCGATGCTGCCGGTGGCACGGCAACTGCAACCAACTGACCGGTGGCCTCTCCGTAGCACAGCACGTCTGTAGGTGTCAGCGAGAAGTTGGGTAGGTCGAATATCTCGATCTGTTGTGTAAGTGAGTTGACGCATAGGTTGGCGTCTGTAACGGTGAGGGTCACATCATATACTCCGAATGTGTTATAGACGTGGTTCACGTTGGTCAGGGTAGAACTTGAGCCATTTCCCAGGTCCCAGTTTGAACTTCCGGCAGAAGATGTATTGACGAAATTGGCAGGAGTGCCTTCGCATACATCTGAGAAGGTGAATCCGACCGTTGGAAGCGGTCGCACAGTGACAGAAGCCGTGTGCACATCCTCACAGAGAGCGGCATTGGTCACCGTAAGCGTAACGGTATAGGTACCTGCGTTTGCATAGGTGTGTGTTGGGTTAGGGGCTGAAGAAATGTTCGAATCTCCGAAGTCCCAACTATAGGAAAGATTTGGTCCGCCTGTGCTCAAGTTGGTGAAAGAAGTACTTGTTCCTTCGCAAGCAGTTGTAGCTGTGAAAAGGGCCGTTGGAGAATCGTCAACAGTAACAGAATGAGAGATCACGTCCTCGCAGCCGTTGTCGTTGGTAACGGTGAGAGTAACCGTATATGTCCCGTTCGAAGCATAGGTATTCGATGGGGCCGCGTCAGTAGATGTATTCCCATCTCCGAAATCCCAAGCATAATTCAAACTGCCGGAAGCAATCGTAGAAGTGTTGGTGAATACTGTAGGCTCTCCTTCGCAGGCTTCTACAAAAGTGAAACCGGCAACCGGAACTGGAGTGACTTGAACCGATTGTGTAATGGCATCGACACAACCTTCAGGTGTTTCTACCAACAAGGTTACGTTATACGTCCCTGTGGCTGCATAGGAATGGATAGGGTCAACCAATGATATCGGACCGCTTCCATCGCCCATATTCCACGTCCAAAATGCGATGCTGCTTGAAGCATCGATCGTTGACTCGTCTGTGAAGAACGTGGCTTGTCCCTGACATGCAGATGAAAAGCTGAAATCGGCAACAGGGTTGGCATCTACGGTAACGTTGAAAGAGCAGGAAGTAGAATTGTTGGCCACATCGGTAACCGTCCATGTCTGAACGGTGGTGCCAATAGGGAATAGGCTTCCGTTGGTCAGACCTGAAACGTCCGTTTGAGTGGTTGTGGATGAGCAGTTGTCTGTTCCGCTCGGCTCTACATAGTTTACAATGCTTCCGCTGTTATCGGTGGCACAGACAACAATATCTGCCGGACACGTGATGCTCGGAGCCTGATTGTCCTGAACGGTCACGGTTGAGGTACATGTGGACTGATTGGAGTTGACATCGGTCAATGTCAATGTAACCGTATTGGGCCCAAGGTCGCCACAGTTGAATGCGCTCTTACTGATGGTTTGTGTGCCAATGGTACAATTATCCGTAGAACCATTGTTCACCTGAGCGGCAGTCAACGTAGCGCTTCCGCTGCCATTAAGCACCAAGGTCACATTCTGGCATGAGGCATTCGGTGGCGTGTTGTCCACCACCTCGATATTGGCCGTGCAGCTACTTGAATTACCAGCAGGGTCGGTTACCGTAAGTTCGATCAGCTGTATTCCAATGTCCCCACAACCAAATACTTCGTAACCTGTGCTGAAAATGGCCTCACAGTTGTCTGAGCTTCCATCGTCAATGAACCAATCGAATACCTGAAGATCACCCAAACCATCCAATGAAAGGGTAGGAGTTGTGGTGATGCAATTGGCCACAGGAGCTTCATTGTCCTCTACTGTTACCACCGAAGTGCAGGTGCTCGTTGCATTGTTGTTGTCAGTCACCGTCAGGGTAACCGTATTCGGACCGATGTTCGAACAATCGAAAGATGTGATGTTGACGCCAAATGAAGCCAAACCAACACCTGCGGTTGAACCATTGTCAATGTCAGGCCGCTGAAGCATTTTGGTGCTGAAAACGAAATCAGACGTTGCGCTGGAGCTGTTTCTTCCTCCAGCATACAGGTTACTGTCATTTTTACGTAGAACGAAAGGGGTTCCGCCACCATCTGCCAGCTCAATGGTATAAACATTGCCTGCAACCAGATCCAGTGTTTCGTCCAGGACGAATTCGGTCATGGCAGCGCTGAAGGAAGCCGGGTTCGGATACACGCGTTGCGCAATGATCGGACCTGCGAGTCCTTCGCCATCTCTGATGTTCACAGTAAGTGAAACTGACGGACTGTAAACGGCAGCCAACGAAAAGCTGACGCTGTGGAGAACACCATCAACACCTGCAGTGAATGATTGCCAAGCCGTAACGTTCGTGAATGTTCCTTGTTGAAGCACCGGTGCTACATCTACCTGCGGTGTGCTACTGCCAATGGCAAAACTGTAATTGCCAGTGTTGTCCAGTTGAACCGTGATGTCTTTACAAGATGTTATGTCAAATACGTTCGCGATGCGTCTTACGACTTCGTTCCCCGAATCCGAGAACCACACTGAACCATCAGGTGCAACGGCAATCCCTCGTGGAATACTGACCAAGCTCAATACTGCCAAACCGCCATCTCCTGAGTAACCTGACACTCCATAGGAACCGGCTACTGTTGTGATGATTCCTGCATTATCAACCTTTCGTACCAGCATTCCAGTGCTTTCCGTGAAATACAGATTGCCATTGTTCGGGTCAACAACGATACCTCTTGGGAAATTTATTTCTGCTGCAATTGCCGGTCCGCCATTCCCTGCATTTCCTTGTACACCCGTACCCACGATGGTTGAAATGATTCCAGCACCATCCACTTTCCTGATACGCTGGCCTGCACCTTCGGATATAAGCAGCTCATTAGCATTGTTAAAAACCACATAACGACAACCGAACAGTTCGGCACCAGTGGCTGCTATTCCATCTCCGTTATAACCAGAGACTCCGGTTCCAGCTACGGTCGTGATTATTCCGCTCACAGCATCAACTCTTCGTACAACATTTGCTGACGCATCAGCAAAATACAGGCTTCCATCAGGCGCAAACGTCATTCCGTATGGAGTCTGAAGGTCTGCTGAAGTGGCCACCCCACCATCACCGGAATACCCAAAGCTCCCGGTTCCTGCAAACGTACTGATGATACCTGTGGTCGCATCAATTTTTCGAATGACGCTGGCGACCAGGTCACTTACATAAATGTTGTCGTCAGCATCAATAGCGACAAAGCCGGGCAAACTGAATTCTGCCAATGTGGCCAAACCACCATCACCAGAGTAACCTTGGGTTCCGGTGCCGGCTACTGTAGAGATCACTCCCGTTACCGCATCTACCCTGCGGATGACGTAATTGTTCACATCAACGATATAAGCATCTCCAGAACTATTGAAAGCAATCCCTCCTGGGTTACTCAATGTGGCTGTCGCTGCTGGGCCGCCATCTCCAGTGTATCCAGGTGTACCGGTTCCTACTATCGTTGAGATCGTGGTCTGTCCTACAACGAGGTCGGATATCAGTAGTATGCAGAGTAGAGGTAAAAGTCTTTTCATGAATTCAATTTAAGAACAGGTGCAACCTTTAATTGAGCGTGCAAAATAGTAAAACATAGACGAACGGTGCTTTTTGAGCAATAAGGCTCGGTTATTTGTCGATGAGTAGGGTTTCATAGTGTCAGTGAAACGTGATAACCTGCGTGGTTTCGGATGTTGATCACGTTCAAATTGTCCAATATAAGGTATTGTCCTTTAATCCCTGTAAGTACACCTTCCAGTTCGGGTTGCTTTTCCAAACGTACACTTTTCACTTTTTTAGGGGTATCCAATGATGGGAATTCCAGACTCCAGATCTGTTCGTCATCTGTAACGTATCGTTTCAGTTCGTCTGGTAGATATGCTTTCGCTTCCGCCTTTTTGACGAGGAGGTCATCGTCCAGCACTTCGTTCTTGAGCATGCGTTGCCAATTGGTCTTGTCGTTGTAATGTGCTTTCAAGGCAACTTCAATTTCGCCCGATAATCTGCGATAGGGAACTTCGGCCAAAATGATGGCAGCTGAGGCGCCCTGATCTATCCACCGTGTTGGAATCTGTGTGCCACGTGTGATGCCTACTTTCAGTCCGCTGCTCAGGGCCAGATAGACATAATGCGGCCGAACGTGATGTTTCAGTTCCCATTCCGGGTCACGGCCTCTCCCCAAATGACCTTCACAGAGTTCGGGGCGGACGATGCATTCTGCATTTTCCGGTGCATTGGCAAAACACGGGTAACAGAAACCTTGGCCAAAGGCTTTTTTGGTCAATCTGCCGCAAGCAATGCAGTTGATCTGCCCATCAAAACGGATGTTCATTTTCTGCCCAAGAAGGTCGTTCATGGCAATCTCATCCGATCCGAGTGTAAGGGTGTACCGTATAGGAGAACCGAACTCAGCCGGCATTTTGAATAGATTTCCTGCGTATTCCATCAATATTTCGTGTTCGGGGCAAGATAGGAAAGAGTGATAACTTTGCCGGCCTTAAAAAAACAGGAATGACCCGTAAGCAGGAAATAGAGCGAAGGAGAACGTTTGCAATCATCAGTCACCCGGATGCCGGAAAGACCACGCTAACTGAGAAGCTACTGCTTTTCGGTGGGGCCATTCAAGTGGCAGGAGCGGTAAAGAGCAACAAGATAAAGAAGACGGCCACTTCCGATTTCCTTGAGATTGAGAAACAGCGTGGTATCTCTGTGGCCACATCGGTCATGGGATTCGAGTATAAGGGCAAGAAGGTCAATATTCTCGATACGCCCGGTCACCAGGATTTTGCCGAAGACACCTACCGCACGCTTACGGCCGTGGATAGCGTTATTGTGGTGATCGATGTGGCCAAAGGTGTAGAAACACAGACCGAAAAGCTGGCCGAGGTCTGCCGAATGCGTAACACGCCAGTTATCGTGTTCATCAATAAGTTGGATAGGGAAGGAAAAGACGCGTTCGAGCTTTTGGATGAAGTAGAGGATAAGCTGAAGATAAATGTGCGCCCCATGAGCTGGCCAATTGGAATGGGAGCCCGCTTTAAGGGAGTGTACAATCTATATGAGAACAACCTGAGCCTATTTTCGGGGACAGACAAACAACGAAAGGAGGATACCATAGATATAGCCGATGTGAACGACCCGCAGGTTGACAAGCTGGTGGGTGAGCAAGCGGCCAAAACCCTAAGAGACGAAGTTGAATTGGTGAATGGCGTTTACGAGCCGCTCGAACTACAGGATTATCTGGATGCAAAGGTGGCACCCGTGTTCTTCGGGAGTGCGCTCAACATGTTCGGGGTGCGCGAAATGCTCGATTGCTTCATCAATATCGCCCCTTCACCAAGAGGCATGCAGACCGAAGAACGCCCCATCGATCCGATGGATGAGAAGTTCTCCGGTTTCGTATTCAAGATACACGCAAACATCGACCCGAATCACAGGAACAGGATCGCGTTCTTGAGAATAACATCCGGAACATTCGAAAGGAACAAGGGCTACAATCATGTCCGGTTAGGCAAGAATCTGCGGTTCAGCAGCCCCACTTCTTTCATGGCCCAGAAAAAGGAAGTGATCGATGAGGCGTACCCTGGAGATATTGTCGGTCTTCCAGACCCTGGGAACTTCAAGATAGGCGATGCGCTTTCTGAGGGCGAGCCGTTGCACTTCAAAGGCATTCCGAGCTTTGCGCCCGAAATGTTCAGGTACATTGAAAACGCAGACCCTATGAAAACCAAGCAACTGCGTCAGGGAATTGATATGCTGATGGATGAAGGTGTGGCGCAGTTGTTCACTCGGAAGATCAACGGACGGCAGATAGTGGGTTGCGTTGGAGCACTTCAGTTTGAGGTCATTCAGCACAGGTTGGAGCATGAGTATGGTGCCAAATGTCGGTATGAGGCGGTAAGCCTTCACAAGGCGTGTTGGATCAGCTCTGATGACGAAAAGGAGCTGGACAAATTCGTTGATATGAAGCTCAATTATCTGGCCGAGGACAAGGACGGAAAGCTGGTTTTTCTGGCAGATAGCGCTTGGGCATTGCAAATGGCACAGGAGCAATACCCGAAGATCCAATTCCACTTCAAGAGCGAGTTCTGATCAAAGACAGATAATTTGCTCAGTTCCCTTAGCTGTAGGAATCTTTTCTAAAAGCAAGCAGGTCCTGGTCGCACTTCAATATCGCGGGTCGGTTTGACCCGCAAATGTCCTCAAAGCGCGGTTCTTATTCAGGATTCTTTCCTTCCAGACGCTCTGGAATATCTTTCTTCTGTTGTTCCAGCTCTTTCTTCTTCATTTCTTTCAAATATGCTGGGTCAACCAACGGATCGGTTTTCCAGAAATTCGGATCCACCGTGCTTTTTGCCGGGTCTTGCCATTTTGTTGAGTCTGCGGCCGTGTGCACTGGGTCTGGAAACACAATTTCACTGGACATTTGGGATTGATTCAACGCTTCCATCTCGGCCATTCTTCTGGCAACGTTTTCGTCTGATTTTTGCTGCATGGCTGCACGGTCGTAGCCGCCACTTTTACCCGAAGTCCGCATAAATGCTTCGCCCAATCTGTTCTCTTCAACTATCCTCTCGTACTGTCCGGGGTCTTCTGTCTTCAACCCATCGAGCATTGCCTGATAGTCGGTTTTGATCTTGTCGTGATCTTTTTTCCAATAAGCCTTGATAAGATCTTTCTTGGACTGGTCAACAACCAGCTGCTCGGCTAACTTTGAATCGATGACAGGTTTTGCCTGAATTTCGACTTCTTCATTGGTTACTCTTACAGCTTGCCAGTTGAATGTGAATGGTGAGCTGCCTGTTACACTGAACGACTCCCAATTGGCCGAGCTGAGATAATATCCGGAATTCGGTCCGGTAGGCGTTATGTTGATGACCGGTAATTCACCTTCATCACAAAAACCAGTAGGCAACTGCACCGTTATGGTGTTGGAGGTCATTGAAGCGGTTCCAACTATCATATTGGAATTTACTTTTTGCTGTAATTCCTTGATTTGCTTCTGCTGATACTTTACACCGGTCAATGCGAATACACCCATGGCATATATATCGATACCACTGAATGCCTGGTCCTGTATGTAATCAGGCGCTTCGTCCAATATCACACCTAAGTGCATGTTCGGTCGATACTTCGTTTCAAAACCCGGAACCAGCTCGTCTGATTCGGCTTTGTACTTGTAAAACGAAGGTTTGATCTTCTCGATGTCGTTCATCACATAAGCCATTTGGTCATCATCCAATGGAACGATATCTCGTTTTAATTCTCTCTGAGATGGATCAATGAAGTTGTTGGAGTGCATGTACCACCAGTATTGCGAACTGGTACCCACATAACCGTAGTTACCTGTGAGAGGGTTTATCCGATGACCGTCACTGGTTGAATTACTTGTGATATATCCGCCAAATGACGCTGCATCTGAGTAGCCTCCTAATCCAAATGTTATTGGCTTAGGATTATAAGTTCTAACCCATGAGCCGTCTGTCATGAACCATCCACCACCGTGTGTGCCATTATACCAACCTGTATTGCCGTAACTACGGTGCCATCCTGCGCCATCGTCAATTACCGTATTTCCATCTACGTTGTAAGCGTTATTTGTCCGTATGTAACTACTCGCGTAAATGGTGCCACCACCTAAGCTACCCAGGCCTCCTGACGCTATACCGCCATCTGCTCGGAGGAACGTATTTATGTACACATTCTTACTGTTATAACTACGGATCCAGGTGGCATCGCTCATGTGCCATCCACCGCCATAGGATTGAAAGTATAATCCGTTTGCACCGTGTGGTCTAGACCAACCTTGGTAGAGATAATGACCATCATTATTGAACCTTGACTGATGATCCTCCGTGTAAATATTCACACCATCATAGTTACTATGACCAGATATTTTAACTCCTGTGTGATGACGGATCATCAGGTCCGGATAGGGGTTTGACCATGCGCCAGCCTCTTGATAGATCCTGTAGGAATGAGCACCTTGCCCAGAGTTCCCACCAACACCGTAGGGTTCCATGCTTCCGTACCCTACAATGGCATTGTTGTTCATGCTTAGCGTAGTGGTTGCACTATGGTTTCCAAGGTTGTCTCCAGTAGGAGCTGTTACTCCAAGAAAAGACAGTACTCCAGCAGCATTACTCGTCCTGAAGTAATTGTCGCCAGCCTTCACCATGATGCCGCTGACTCCGCTACTTACCGCATTATCGGTCGAATTCAAATACTGTGCGAACAAGTAATTATTGACTCTGACATGGTTGTCTCCATCGCCAACAGACATGATCTGGGTAGCCATGTTCGAACTGTTATAGAATCTGGTTCCTCCATAACTCGTATTCGCCCCGATTCTTACCCCAGTATAAAAACCAATGTGCAAGGGCTGTGTCCAAGCTCCAGCAGGTTTTCCTATCCAGTAATTGGGGTCAGCATCTGTGTGGAAATTAATTCCGATTTTACCATTGGCACTAACGTTTTCGCCTAAGTAGATCTGATAACCGTAATCCAATTTAAGGTCGCCTGCAACATGAAGTTTTCTACTAGGAGTTGTTCCAATTCCTACATTTCCATTCGAATTCAGCGCTGTAATTCGTGTTGTTCCAGAGGTTTGCAGTTGAAGGTCTTCGTTGTAAGAGCCGATCAATCCAGAATCAAACGTACCACCAACGTTGAAGTAATATGCGGGCCTGTCTGTTTGGATATGTGCCCAACCTGCATTCTGCGGACCTACATCTATGTAACCGTAGTTTGTTTGATTTCTGATGGAATTTCCAGAGCCTTCCTGAAGACTTGTATTCGCATCGTTCAATTGAAATGAAGCTGCGCGTCCAGTTGCATTTATCCAGAAATTGGCTCCCTGGGCAGACCCGATCTGATTCTGTACGTAACCCGAACTACCGGTGGCCGGTGCATAGTAACTTCCTTGTTGCCCATCTAAGAGGTCTGCATCCATTCCAGAACCAGCTCCATCATTTGTATCATCCCATAGTGTTTTCCATGCAGTCCAGCCTGCATTGTTGTAGCGTCCCAAACGGTATTTCATGGAATTTCCTCCATTGCTTGGACCATAAGGCGCATAAAGTTGTAACGTTCCTCCATCGTTCGGATACGTGTTCACATGAAGCACCGAGCCGTAGTCTGGAAATCCCTGTGCGGCACTGACAAATGAAGCTGCAACAGCATCAGGAAAATCGCGGGGGTTTGTGGCGGCTGACCAAGAGTATTGTGGTTTCTTTTCCAGTTCAGTATGGTCATGGCTGTCGTTAAGGACTTGAGGATTCGGATAAGTTCCCGATAGGTCGCCTCCTGCTGCGCCCGTAGGAGGCAAGGATGTCGGTGTCCCCGAAATGTCTGAATACGGGATGGTGGCCGTTGCGGAAAAAGGAGAGGTTCCATTACCTCGAAGATAGCCAGTGAGTGTTCCGATGCCAGAGCCTCCATTTGATACAGGCAGCAGCCCGGTGACCTCGGATGTAAGGTCTACGTTCCCTCCGCTTGTCAGTGTGCCGTTCGCACCGGTTGCTCGCAGAATACCATTGCCGTAGCCCATAAGCTGTATGGTCCCGGTATTGTTGATCCTGATTCCTTTGGTAGCAAAGTCTCCAGAAGCTCCAGGCCAAAGTTGGATCCAATCGCCAGTGCTGGTGCTGAAATGTCCGTCAGGTGCCCCACTCCGCTGAATTAAGAGATGTTCGTCAAACGCTGCTGAATTGAGTGTAAGCCTGTTTCCTACTGTAATTGCTCCCGTACGGCTGATGGACCCTGTAGTGTTTGCCGTTCCAGAAAAGGTGGGGTCCGTTTCGCTGAGCAATGGCGGGGTATTACCATTGAGAAAACGCATCCAAACCGACCCATTCCAATAATAGTATCCAGGGGTAACATCACTTACGGTGGCCGTGTTGTAGACCATGAGGCCGTTGGCCGGAGACGAGATTGGCGTTGCTGCGTTTGTTGCAGTCAGTGCCACTTGAGGCGCAAGAAAACCACCATATACATTACTTGGCGAGGTGGACTGCAACTGTGATACCTGCAGTACAGCAGACGGGTCTCGGGTAAGGGAGCCACTTGGGTCAATGAGTACTCCGTCCTGTCCGAATAAACTACCGAACGGTATTGCAATGATCAGAATAGTACAGATTATCGTTAAACAGGGGTAAGGCCTGCCTTTCATAAGATCGTAATAAGGAATCATGGGTATATGTTTCGACTGGTGAACACTTATCAGAAGCTGATTTGCCCTGATAACCGTAAGATAGTCAGGAATACCGGCATTCCGGTCACCCGATTGCTCCAAGAATTTAGTTTCAGGAGTGCTTCATGTAAGTTGGTTTTTACGGGAAATGAAGCTTCTTGTTGCCACGCTCACTCCATTTCGAAAAAGCAGACTTGCAAGATCCTGTTACTGATTTGAACGTAAGATGCCTTGAAACATCTTTTTCCCTAGTGCTCGCCTATTGGGTTTCAACAACAGGGTTTCAAGAGAAACAAAGTCATGGAAACACTTAGAATAATCTCGAATCTTTCATCACCTTGTACCCGAGAAGGCCGTCTGCAAAGGTGAATTCGATGTGTGAAGAACGCGGAGGTCGGGACTCAATTTCCATGGTTCGGATTCGCCAAAACTCCGAATAAGCACCATTTTCCAGTTCAAACGTGTATCTGCTTCCATGCAGTTCAGAGGAAATGATCTTATACGTTTCCGTGTATGTTTCGGAGGTGGTCATGTTCACGCCAAGGAAAACCACCATACAGAAAGGAGAGACGGCAAATACATTGTAATACAGACCGTCCAGAATTCCAATGCCCAGGGTTTTTCTCAGTAGAAATGCAGTTATGAACCCGATCAGCCCGAATGAAACGAAAATCCGACTTGCTGTCAGCAATGGAACGAGTGTGATCTGCAGTAAGTAAACCAAAGCGGCACCACAGAAAATGAAAACCACGGCCAATACATAAGCCTCCGATTCATTGTTTTCAGATGTATTTAGCTCGTCTACTTCTCCCTTAGGACGCTCAACAAATAGTGTCTTCGGTTTTTCTAGCACGGCATGAAATTACACCTTCACAACAAATGTGACTTTTATGCTATTTCCGCAAAGCAATTTGTCTCATTTTTGCGCCATGACGAAGTACAAGTGGATCATTCTAGCGTTCATCTCAGTATGGGTGGTGGGTATTATCGTGGTATATCCCATGATCAAGAAAAGCCAACGGTTAAAGGTTTTTCAGCCGGCAGATGTAAACCCACAACTGGTGGATACGGACATGCAGCGGACGGCCAAGGCACATCGCATTGCAGATTTCAAGTTGGTGGATCAAACAGGCAGCACCATCACGAATGCAGATTTTGAAGATAAGATCTACGTGGCCGATTTCTTCTTTACCACGTGTCCGAGCATTTGTCCGAAAATGACGGCCAATCTGAGCGAACTCTCCGCGTTCTACAAGAACGATGATGACATCATGTTCCTCTCACATTCGGTAACCCCCGAAAAAGACAGTGTGCCGGTACTGGCCGCATACGCGGATAAATATGGGGTAGATGCTACCCGGTGGAAGCTCGCCACGGGCAATAAGAAACACATCTATGAACTGGCCCGAAGAAGTTATTTTGCCGTTACCACAGAAGGCGATGGAGGCGAAAAGGATTTCATCCATACCGAGAATTTCATTCTGGTGGATAAGGAACGGAAGATACGGGGCTTCTACGATGGCACATCGCCCGAGGATATGGAGCGCCTCAGGTCAGACATCACCATCCTTCGTTACGAATATGAAGATTAGCCCACTTTCTGGTTGTCTCTGAACGTGGCCGTTTCAATCAATTTGCCCTCCTTATCGTAGTGTTTCACTTTCCCGTTAAGGATGTCATTGACCCACGTGCCCTCGTAACGCGAACCATCGGGCATGTACAGAACACCGGGGCCGTTTCTACGGTCGTTGGTCCACTCGCCATCGAACACCTGTTTATTGGGCCAAGTGAATTTTCCTCGGCCATTGCGTTTGTCTTCTTTCCATTGGCCTTCGTAGCTCATGCCGTTCTCCCATCGGAACACGCCTTGTCCGTCTTTCCTGTTGTCTTTCCACTCGCCACTGTAATCAAGCGTATGGTCGAATTTCATGAGGTACGTATCGGGGTTCTTCAGTTGATGGATCACCTTGAATTTACCCGGGTATTTCTGAATGGCAGGGTAGAGGTAACGTGAGGTTGATGCGTAACCGAGCTGGTCAAGCACAACATGGGTCACTCCGTTTTCCTTCAATCCATCTATCAATTCTTCCTTATCGAGCGTGTTCTTGAAGCCTGACACCCAGCGGTTGGCGTAGAGATAGAACAGTTGTCCCTTTCGGCAAGCGACCACTGCATCCTTCGGCAGGTTCTTGTTGCTCCAGGTTGCAATATCAAAGTAGTTCTTGAACTTATTGATGTAAACCCCTTTGGCCCTGTTCTCCAACTCCACCACGCGATTGTCGAGGTCACTTTTCATGTAGAAGAATGCCACAAACGGAATGATGACCGCCAGGACCCACGGCTCTTTGCGCTTCAGCTTTTCTGCAACGAGCAACGGAAGTTCCGTGAGGCCATTGAGAATGAGCATGATGAGAATGGGAACCAATGGCAGCATGAAACGGATGCCGAACCAGGCCTCAGGCCAAAGGAATAGGATGCCGAAGGTGCCCGCCAAATAGAGGGCAAGCAGAATGCGATGGTCTTTCATTCTGGCCAAGCCAATGGCAATAAGCAGAACCAACAGAATGGAAAGGATGTAATCGGTTGTGGTTATCTCCACTTTGGAGCCTTGCATGCCGCGTTTGGCAGCGTCTTCCTCCTTCTCCTTCAGTGTAAGCTCCTTTTCGGGAGCCTTCGGTTGCGATGGGTCGGGTTCCAGTTCTCCGGCTTCCGCCTTCAACTGTTTCACGCATTGTTTGTAGTCGATGGTCTCAAACGGAAGTACCCCGTTGGTCACTTCCAGCGCAAAGTAGCGCTTCACATTCCGCATGAATCTGTCTGGCCAATCTGCCAACTCCATCGGGCCCATTTCCGGACGGTACGGGTTCTTCATCAGAAGCTGTTTCACGTACGAGTTCCCTCCAAGCGACTGACTTCTTACCTGCCATGGAGCAATGAGAATGAAAAACGAAACGAATAGGAAACCGGCATACTTCCATCTTTTCTGCGCGAGTAGAATGAGCATGAATGAAATGAAAAGAGCGATTCCGAGCGTTCGGATGTAGAACGCGAACACCATGGTTGCAATGAAGAGCAGGAACTTCCAGTTCCTGTAAAACGGTTTTTCAAAATCGGTATTGATGAATAACAGTAGACTCAACGTGGAGAACAGCACGAACGGTATCTCGCTCATCATGATGGTGCTGTATTCGAGCAGATGGAAATTATATGCCGCCAAGAGGCATGCGATGAACGAGAGATGGATGTTCTGCGTGAGTGCTCTGAATAGAAAGAACAAAGCCATCAATGCGGTCCACATGTAAAAGCCATTGGCAGCTTTTATGGTGGTTATCTTACCCGAAAAGGTCTTCATCACGGCAGCTATCATCACCGGATAGCCAGGTGGGAAGTGGTTGGCCGGAATATGGTCCTTTGAGTGGATGGAGGTGTAGCCATACCCACCTGCCAATGCCTTGCCAAGGATGTAATATCCGGCATTGTCGCCTCCTAAGTGCACTTTTTTGTCAAAGATGCGGTCGTACGTTCCATGGAATACGGTGGTGAGAATGAGCAGGTAGAGAACTACCACAGCCCTGTGTTGGGCATATTTCTTCAGGTTTTCCATGGTTGGCTGTTTTGTGAGCTCTGGCTGAGCAAAGTTGCAACAACGGTTTATTTAGTGAAATAGGCTGACACCTTCTTCTCTTTTGAGCTGGCATCGTACGTATAGAAACCACTGCCCGATTTCACTCCCAGATTGCCGCTTTCAACCATATTGACGAGCAGCGGGCAAGGGGCGTATTTGGGGTTTCCAAGACCTTCGTGCAGCACCCGCATGATGCTGAGGCAGGTATCCAGACCGATGAAATCCGCCAAATGCAACGGTCCCATCGGATGCGCCATTCCCAACTTCATGACCGTATCGATCTCCTCCACTCCGGCCACGCCATGGTAGAGGGTTTCTATGGCTTCGTTGATCATCGGCATCAGTATCCTATTGGCCACAAAGCCCGGATAGTCGTTCACTTCTACCGGAACCTTGCCGAGTTTCCGGCTCAGCTCCACGATCTTCTGCGTGGTGTCGTCAGAGGTGGAATATCCGCGGATTATCTCTACGAGTTTCATGACAGGTACCGGATTCATGAAATGCATGCCGATGACCTTGTCTGCACGCTTGGTGGCAGCTGCTATCTGTGTGATGGAAATGGAAGAGGTGTTGCTGGCTAGAATGGCCTTGTCGGGGCACAGTTTTTCCAGTTCTGAGAAAATGGAAAGTTTGAGTTGTTTGTTCTCCGTGGCAGCTTCAACCACAAGGTCGGCATCGGCAACTCCCTTCTCCAAACTTGTGAATATGTTCAGGTTCTGTAGTGTTTTCAATTTCTGATCTTCGGTCAGAAGTCCCTTCGATATCTGTCTGTCGAGGTTTTTTGCAATGGTATTCTGCGCGTTTTCGAGTGCTTGTTTGCTTACATCAACAAGGGAAACCGCGAATCCACTTTGGGCGAAAACATGAGCAATTCCGTTTCCCATTGTTCCTGCCCCGATAACTGTAACGTTCTTCATGCTTGGCTATGTTTTCTGCGAATATAAGCACC
>JBFHEW010000006.1:0-16586 GCA_041583955.1 Bacteroidia bacterium
ACACCATCTCCGGTATTGATAACACCTGTTTCGATTCTTCCTGTAGCAACAGTTCCACGTCCAGTGATCGAGAACACGTCCTCAACTGGCATTAGGAATGGCTTGTCGATCTCTCTTGGTGGAATCTCGATCCAGGTATCAACTGCATCCATCAACTCCATGATCGTCTTAGACCACTTCTCATCTCCATTCAATCCACCCAAGGCAGATCCACGGATAACTGGAGTGTTATCTCCATCGTACTCGTAGAAAGAAAGAAGTTCTCTCAACTCCATTTCAACAAGCTCCAACAACTCCTCATCATCAACCATGTCGCACTTGTTCATGAAAACAACTACTCTAGGTACGTTTACCTGACGTGCAAGAAGGATGTGCTCACGGGTCTGTGGCATCGGTCCATCAGTTGCAGCACATACAAGGATAGCTCCGTCCATTTGCGCAGCTCCAGTAACCATGTTCTTTACGTAATCCGCGTGACCTGGACAGTCAACGTGAGCGTAGTGACGGTTAGCAGTTGTGTACTCTACGTGAGAAGTGTTGATGGTAATACCTCTTTCTTTCTCTTCAGGGGCATTGTCAATAGAATCAAAACTTCTTTCTGCAGACAGACCGGCTTTCGCCAATACCATCGTAATAGCAGCGGTTAGTGTTGTTTTACCGTGGTCAACGTGGCCAATTGTACCAATGTTGACATGCGGCTTGGAACGATCAAAATTCTCTTTGGCCATGGTTAATTATTAATTGATTATTACTTATTTGTTGTTTACTGATTACTAACACCTTTACGCTCTCACGCCTCTACCGTACTTCTGAGCCAATGAGGGGAATTGAACCCCTGACCTCGTCCTTACCAAGGACGCGCTCTACCCCTGAGCTACATCGGCTTTCACACCCCGCAGCTATTGGGGTCATTTTTAATTTTTGAGCGGGAGACGAGATTCGAACTCGCGACCCTCAGCTTGGAAGGCTGATGCTCTACCAACTGAGCTACTCCCGCTTATAATTTCTTGTGGTGGGGAGAGAAGGATTCGAACCTTCGAAGGTATAAACCAACAGATTTACAGTCTGTCCTCGTTGGCCGCTTGAGTATCTCCCCGACACTGTGATATTTTCAAAGAACGAGCCGGTGGAGGGATTCGAACCCCCGACCAGCTGATTACAAATCAGCTGCTCTGGCCAACTGAGCTACACCGGCTTTTAATCTACTTCCCTTTAACCATGGGGCTTTCAACGTTTTGGCGTGTAGAACCCCCTCGAAAAAGGACTGCAAATGTAATACTTTAGCTACAGCCAAACAACACCGCCCGAAAAAATTTATCCTAAAATTCAAATGCATCTGAAATGCATGCCTTTCTCGGAGCGGTGAGGATGCTCATTCAGACATAAAAAAACTCCAGCAACGGCTGGAGTTCTCTGTGTCTGATATTGGCGCTGCAACTACGGCATCGCCTTCTCTTTCTGCTTCTTGAGCTGACGTCTCAGTGCCTCTACGGCCTGATCCGTGGCCTCTTCAAAGGTCTTGCATTGGCGCTTGGCGAAAAGATCGTTGCCAGGAACCAGCAGCTTTATCTCTGCGATCTTGTTTTCTGCAGAACTGCTCTTGTCAAGCCTTAGAAAGACCTCGCTATCAATTATTGCATTGCTGAATGTGTTCAGCTTACCTACTTTTTCCTCTACGAAATTCAGAAGCTTCGCATCGGCATCGAAATGGATTGATTGAATCTTAACTCTCATGACTTTCCTCTTTTTATGCCCTTGGATGGGCTTGTTCATATGTCTGTTTTAGTTTTTCTATGGTATTGTGCGTGTAAACCTGAGTGGCAGAAAGGCTGGCATGACCCAACAACTCCTTAATGGCGTTGAGGTCTGCTCCATTGTTGAGCATGTGTGTGGCAAATGTGTGCCTGAGGATATGTGGGCTCTTCTTTCCAATGGTCGTCACTAATCGAAGGTACTTATTCACTTTCCGATAAACAAATCCATCTGACATGATATTTCCGTTGTCGTCAACAAGTAACTGTTCTGTGGCTGGCAAACCATTGAAATGTGCTGCTGCCGCGTCTTCGTATTCATGTATCAGGTGGATCGTCTGTGGTGTCAACGGTATGATGCGCTCCTTATTACGCTTACCCAGCACTTTTAACTCTTGTTTAGAAAAATTCACATTTGACCGTTGAAGATGGATCAATTCAGCGCGCCTCATACCCGTACAGTATAGCAACTCAATGATAAGCTTATCCCTAAGACCGGTGAAGTCGGCACCGAACTCCATGCCATCCAACAGATTCAATATCTGCGATTGCTCTAGGAACAACGGAAGCTTCTTCTTGGTCTTCAACGATGTGATCTTAGCCATCGGGTTCTTTGTCACCATCCCGTTGCGCACCAGATAGCGGTAAAAGGATCGCAGACACGATATCTTCCGGTTAACAGATTCGGGCTTGAGCTTGTCGTCCTCTAAGATGGAGATTATCCAAGAGCGGATGTCGTGATGATCCACTTCTGTTATAGAATCGACCTCGAGATTATCTGATACGTGATGCACGAACTGATCGAGGTCCTTCCTGTAGGCCACAACCGTGTGTTTGGAAAACCGCTTTTCCTTTTCAAGGTGATCCAAGTATCCTTCAACGATTTGGCGCATAAAAAAATTCCAGCTAGCATTTCGCTAACTGGAATTTACATATAATGTTTCAGTAAGTCTGAAAAACTATGCTTCTTCTACCTGACGTAGACCTTGAACATAGATTGCTTTCTTGATTTCCTTTCTACGCTCAACAGAAGGCTTTACATACTGCTTTCTATTTCGTAGATCGCGCATTGCACCTGTCTTTTCAAACTTACGCTTGAATTTCTTAAGACTTCTTTCAATGCTTTCTCCTTCTTTAACTGGTATGATCAACATGTCTTTTTACCTCCTTTTGTTCGAAATGGGCTGCAAAAATACACTTTTATCTGTTCCGCAAACAACACTTGACATTATTATTGCTCCCAAAGCATTGCTTGAGGGTGGAATGAGCCTCATTGCGGAACCTGAAACCCGATGTTCTGTACGTTTATCTTCACCGTATGTCTGTTCAGATTCCAGAAATAGATCTTGTAAACAACAGCGTCATCTGCAAAATGATACGTGCGCTTGAGGTGCAATTGATGGCCATTCCATTTAGGCCGTAACCAATGCATTGGAATGGAAGTGTATGTGCCATTCCCTGAAGTATCGGCCGAAGTGATCACCAACTGTCCATCCCAAAGCCCGCCTTCCACATCGATGGTCGCATTCAACTCCATGGCGCCATTGGTGCCCGGTAAATGGGAAACAGAATCGTTCAATAGTTCATAGAATTCATTTGAACCATCGATTTCAGTCTGATTCAACGACATCTGCTTCGGTTCTGACCAATTAACGGCTTGGCTACGCTTCAACAGGTATACTCCGTTAGCATGGTCAACATACATGGTATCGTACGGAACATGTGTAAAATCGAAATCGGCCGGCCGGGCGATCATCAGGTCGGCAAGTGTATCCGGTACAGGCTCGCGCTGCAAAAGCTGCAGTTCTGCGTTATTCTGGAAGTTGTAATAGGCCCAGCCGAGCTCATTCAGGTATTCAGCGCTCAACATCAGGGTCTTGCCCTGCTCGCGTTGATATTCAAGTACCTCATTATAGATATCATCACTGGCGTGCCATTTGGGCCACAGCAGTGTGGTTTCGAAGTTGAAGTGATACACTAAATGAAGAGGGAAGAACACCAGCGAAAGTCCAAGCCACTTCAGGTTGCGCCTGGTGACGCTCAATTCGTCCAAAGCACCTGTAAATGTGATGAGAAACAGCGGAATGTAATACATGCCCACGCGGTTCTCCGGAAAGTTCATCCCGAATATCCAATTGAGCAGAAGGGAACCGATGGCGTTGAATAGCAGCAAAAAGGCGGTCAACCGTACAGCCGACCATTGCAGCTGCCTGGTTGAAAAACGCACCAGAATGATCAACGAAGCGAGCGCCCCGATGAAGGTGACCACAGCTGCAACCGTTTCCGACTCAACCTGTAGTTGGTATCGCACCAAAGACTGCACCGTAACCCCGATAAAACCTTCATCAAATCCAGTGTACAGGAGTCCGCGTTCCTTCAACTCGAAACCATAATAGGAAGCTGCCGCGAAAAAGGTTAGGCCGAATGCAGACCAGACAAGGACATGTGACCACCGGTTCTTTTCCACCCTGAACAGGGCCAGAAACGACAGCCCGAGAAAAATGATGTACGAATTGACGAGTGTGAGGCTTGCTGCCACGGCAAGCCACATCCAGAACCACAGCTTGAGTTGGTGATGCATCTGAAGGGTGCGCAAGTATTTAGCGCCATGGAAGACGGCCGCTAACAAGAATGCCAGCGACATGGCGTATCCGCGGGCCAACGAGAAGAATTCCAACGGAAAAACAGCTGTAAGAATGGCAATGAGCGCCAACCACCTCAGCAGCCTGCTCTTGAGTTCTTGCGTGATACGAACCGCAAAAAAACCATACACGAGAAAGGAAAGCACGTTAGGCAATCGGATCCATATCTGTTCTGACCCGAACACCTTGTAACACAAAAAGCCCAAAGCCGAATTGAGGATGTGGTTGTTGGCATCCCAATGTGCCTGGTACGGTAGGAATCTTTCGGAAACGATGTAATGGAAGAAGGTGGCGGCCTCGTCATGAAACGTGGGCACATACATGGCGCGAAGCACCACGTAAACAAAAACCAAGAGAACCGAAAGTGCGGCCAGCAACCGCTCCACTTGACCCATGAGCGGCAAGTTAGCCGAAGAAATCCAAAGGTTTACCCTTTGATCAGATTCTTGGCAATGACCACCTTCTGTATCTCAGATGTGCCTTCTCCAATGGTGCACAATTTGCTATCGCGATAGAATTTCTCTGCAGGAAAATCTTTGGTGTAACCATAACCACCGAATATCTGCACCGCCTCATTACCTGCTCTCACACATACTTCTGAGGCGTAGTATTTCGCCATGGCAGATTTCACGGTCACGTTCAGACCACGATTCTTCATATCGGCAGCCTGCAGCGTAAGCAATTCTGCTGCTTCGTACTCGGTGTGCATGTCGGCCAACTTGAATGCAATGCCCTGGAAATTAGCTATCGGCTGCCCGAACTGCTCACGTTCCTTTGCATACTTGGTAGCTGCTTTGGTTGCGCCTTTCGCAATGCCCAAAGAGAGCGCTGCAATGGAGATACGTCCTCCGTCAAGCACTTTCATTGCCTGAATGAAACCGTCTCCTTCTTTCCCGATCAAGTTGCTCTCGTGCACGCGGCAATCTTGGAAGATAAGCTCTGCCGTTTCTGAGGCGCGCATACCCAATTTGTTCTCTTTCTTTCCAGAAGTGAAACCAGGGGTTCCTTTTTCAATGGCAAAGGCGGTCATACCATGCGAATCGCCTTTCTCGCCTGTTCTGGTCATCACCACCGCAATATCTCCGGATATGGCATGCGTAATGAAGTTCTTGGCACCGTTGATGACCCAGTATTCGCCATCCTTCACGGCTGTGGTGTTCATTCCTCCAGCATCCGAACCAGTGTTGTGCTCGGTCAATCCCCACGCTCCGATCCATTCTCCGGTAGCAAGTTTGGGCAACCATCGTTTCTTCTGCTCTTCGTTGGCATGCTGCAGAATATGACCTGTACACAACGAGTTGTGTGCTGCCATGGACAGACCGATACTACCACAGACACTTCCGATCTCGGTAAGTGCCGTTACGTATTCCAAGTATCCCAGTCCGGCCCCTCCGTACTCCTGCGGAACAAGCATCCCCATCAGTCCGAGCTTTCCCATTTCCTTGAACAGGGCAACAGGAAACTCCTGGCTCTCGTCCCATTCCATCATTTTAGGACGGATGTTCTTCTCTGCAAAATCGCGACACATGTCAGCGATCATCTTCTGGTTCTCGTTCTGTGAAAAATCCATTTATCAGTAGTTTACAAGGCTTGCAAAATTCTCAGAATATGAATCCAGAGAATCTTTGCCATTTAAAAAATCAAGGGTAACCAAAAAGGCGAAACCGGCAATGGCACCTTTTTGTTTTAAGATGAGTTCTGCAGCAGCACAGGCGGTTCCTCCCGTTGCCAGAAGATCATCATGAATCAACACATTCCAACCCGGCTGAATCACATCGGTATGCATTTCAACTGTTGCCGTTCCGTACTCCAATTCATACTCGTGAGAAACGGTGACGTACGGTAGTTTACCTGCCTTTCTTACCGGAATGAACGGCACGCCCAACACTTGGGCCAGCATCATTCCGAAGAAGAAGCCACGGCTCTCCACTCCAACAATGGCATCCACCTTCCAGTCGCTCACCTGCGCTGCCATTGCCTGCGCTATATCGGCACACAGGGCATGATCGAGCAGGATGGGAGTAATGTCTTTGAACAGGATTCCCGGCTTCGGAAAATCAGGTACATCTCGGATGGCTTGCCTAACGCGGGTTTGCAACATGGGGCTGTGTGAAACGGAGTGCAATTTTACGATAAGTCTGTTCGGATAGCAAATGGAGTTTTCTTCCTTTCCGGACAACGGCATTTTACTTACTCCACCTGCACGTACGGACACAATCGCTGATAGGTCTGTTCATTTAGAATATGAATCTTCCGCAGGTCCTGTACGCTTCTGTATCGACCATGCTGCTCCCTGTAATTGACCACCGCTTTTGCAAGATTGAGGTCAATGTACGGGTGCTTGAGCAATTCTTTCACATCAGCACTGTTCACGTTGAGTCGGACCCGATCGGTAGTGTCTACATGTATGTTTTCCATGATGGGCACAAACCGGGCAGAGTCCATTCCATACACCTCCAATAACTGGTCTTTGGAAACATATCCACCCAGCAACTCACGGTATTTCAGGATGCGCTTGGCGTAGGACGGACCGATTCCTTTCAGCTGAACGAGGATGGTTGAGTCGGCACTGTTCAATTCAACCGATATTGATTCGGGCTTCGGCCTTTCCCATTTAGGCCGTTCTTCGAACTGAGTCTGCCTATCGATGGTTGCAGGCTGTGCAATCTCAACGTAAGGCTCGAGTTCCTTGTATCGTTCTTCGTCCACCACAAACAGTTTTTTCAGGTCTTCCGGTTTGCGGAATGAGGCACCTGCATTGCGGTACCTGATAATGGCGTGGCTCTGCTTCGGGCTGAATCCGAGCAACACCCAGCCTGCACTGTCGAGTGTATTCGGGTCGAAAGGGAACAGTTCCCTGGTTTTTGGAATCCACGGCTGATGGAGCACATCAGCGTTGCTGATAGAATCCTTCTGTTCCATGAACCGGATAATGGATGGACCGTGCTGCAGCTGCATATCCAACCATCTATCTTCCCAGAAAAACCGTTGATACATGTTGAATGATATCAGCCCAAGGAGGACGAACACGAGCAGAAAAATCCCGTTGCGTTCGGAACGATGAAAGGAAAGATAATCCTTAAACCATTGAGGCCACATGTGCTCGCAGTTTCCAATTCTAACGGAAATTTACGAATTGCACAGACTCCTCAACAACGTGAGAATAAATTTTTCTCTCCTATTTCTCTTTAATGGCCTGTAGATACCTGGCAAGTTCTTCCTTCACGTAGGGAGCCAGCAGGAACAATCCGATCATGTTCGGAACCATCATGGCAAAGATCATGGCATCTGAAAAGTCGAGCACGCTTCCCATGTTTGAAGCAGCACCTACAACAACAAATAGGCAGAAAAGGACCTTGTAAATGATCTCGTTTCGCTGCGACTTTCCGAAAAGATAGGTCCACGATTGCAGGCCGTAATATGACCACGAGATCATGGTGGAGAAGGCAAACAGCACCACTGCTATGGTAAGCACGTAAGAGAAGTGAGGTATGGCACTATCGAAAATGTGCGTGGTAAGGTCTACACCGGAGAAGGTTCCTACGCCATCAATGACCGCCTTGCCAGCCGGGTCTCCGTAAACAAACGCTCCTTCAATATTGTAGATGACAATAACCAGCGCGGTCATTGTACAGATAACAACCGTGTCGATCAGAGGCTCGAGTAACGCTACGACACCTTCAGAAGCTGCATGTTTAGTCTTAACAGCCGAGTGCGCGATAGCTGCGGAACCGATTCCTGCTTCGTTGGAGAAGGCAGCTCGCCTAAACCCCTGTATCAGTACACCTATACCTCCACCTATGATGCCAGCACCTGTGAATGCCCCAGTGAAAATGGCACTGAATGCTGCTGGAACATGCTCCAGATTCATGAATATGATGATGAGTGCTGCACCGACATAGATCACGGCCATGAATGGAACGATCTTTTCGGTAACTGAGGCAATTCGCTGGATGCCGCCAAGAATTACAACCCCTACCAATGCGGCCATTATCAGCCCGAATACAGTACCTCCATAGGCCGATTGAACACCTACAGAGTTGAGAAAGATGCTGGCTGCTTGGTTGGATTGGAACATATTGCCTCCTCCAAATGAGCCACCCACACACATGATGGCGAACAGCACGGCCAATACCTTACCGAGTCCTGCCATGTTCTTTGCGGAAAGTCCTTTGGACAGGTAATACATGGGACCACCGTAAACACGTCCGTTGGCATCCACCTCTCTGAACTTGACCCCGAGGGTGCATTCTACAAACTTTGACGACATGCCGAGTAGACCGGCAAGAATCATCCAAAATGTGGCGCCAGGTCCACCAACTGCAATTGCAACTGCAACACCTGCAATGTTTCCCAATCCTACTGTTGCAGACAATGCAGCAGTCAACGCCTGAAAGTGATTGACTTCTCCATCGGCCCCCTCAATTCGAATGGTATCAGGCTCGTCTCCATCCACAATATTGAGGTCCGAGTCCATTTCCTCCACATGCTCGTATTTTCCGCGCACCGTGTTGATTGCAATACCGAACAACCTTACTCCAGGAATTCTGAACATGACAGTGAAGTACAATGCTCCCAGGATCAACGGGAACAAGACCCAAGGCACTGGAACCTCACCGACATTGACCGTAGCAAAGATGCCTTGTACGAACCAGCCGGTATAATCGCCAAATACCTTGTCTATTTTCTCATCCAACCCCATTTCTTCCTGAGCAAAGGAGATAATAGGTACCAGGGCAGCAACAATGAAAAGGAGAAGTTTCTTCATAAGTATCCGATTAGATGGCGGTTTGGAACAAAAGTCTAAAAATTGCGCAGAAGCACAAGTTAATTGGTACGAACCGTATTAATTGGCTCGAACTGAATACCGGGACCTCAGTGCTCAACAGCAGCTGAATCCTTCATTTCGTCCCGATCCTGCCCGTCCAATAGGTCGGCTTCTAGTCTTTCAGGTGCTGTAAGCACACGAACGAAGAAATAGACCATGGCCACTACTACGAACGACATTGTGCTGATCATCAATATTAAGGCTGAAATGGTCATGACTCTGCTTTACTACGCTTTTTTGCTGCTACGAACACCAGAACGGAAATTGCGATGAACAACGAAAGCAGAAGGACTCGTGCTCCGTTGGAATAAGTAAGCCGTTTGTAGAGGTGATCGAGTATTTCGGGGTCGTTCGTACTGGCCATTTGCTGCCTTATCTCTGACTGACCCAATTGCCTGATCAACGATGAATTATCAAGCGGCCAACCGTTACCTGCTGTAAGTTGATCCATTGCAGCGATCCAATCATTTTCAAAAGGTGTAAAAACCGAACCGAAGAACACGAACAACAATAGTAACGGGGTAATGAATTTGATGACGAACCGATACACGTTCGGCACTTTGATGTCTCCTCCGCTATTGATCTCATACCAGCCTCGGTCCATGCCGAATACCCATGCGAATAAAATAGATTCGACCAGGGCAAAAATCACCAGAGAAACCGTTCCTGCCCAATAATCATACTCGTCAAACACGCCATGTTGGAAAAAGAGTACGGTCGGAAGACCCAATACTAGCACAAGTGCTCCGAAAGACCACGCTCCTTGCTTGGAAGTCCAATTGAACTCATCGCGCATGAACCCCATCCATGGCGTTCCCATTGCAAGTGACGAGGTGATCCCTGCGAAGAACAGCAGCCCGAACCACATGAAACCGGCAACGATGGAAAGGACAGGCCCCCAATTGCTGAACAGATATGGCATTGTTTGAAACGCCATACCGAAACCCGCATTTTCCTTCACCCAATCCAAGCCAAGATAACCCGCGGCAATGGGAATGACGATGCTTGAACCAAGAACCACTTCTACAAACTCATTCATAAACCCAGCAGAAGCTGCGTTCAAAGCAACATCATCTTTGCTTCGTATGTACGATGCGTAGCACTGTATCGACCCCATTCCTAACGAAAGGGTGAAGAATACTTGACCAGCGGCAGCGAGCCAGACCTTTGGCCTCATCAGAGAATCAAACTGGGGCGTCCACAGGAAGTTCAGACCTGCAATGGCGTCTGCATCAGGGTGTTGTGCAGAGGCTCCTGAAGTTCCTAAGGTGAGACCACGAATTGCCAATACCACTCCGAACAGAATGAGTAGCGGCATTCCGATCTTCGCAACCCTTTCAACCCCCTTAAGTCCGCTGGTAAGAATGTAGGTGTTGAGAATGATACAGCAGATGAAGAACAGTAAAGCTTGATACGGAATAGCTGTTGATGTGCTCGAAATATCCACATATCTCGTGAAGAAATCGGCTACCTCAGATTGATCCATTCCTCTGAATGATCCAGCTAAACTGTGCATCATGTACGACATGGTCCAGCTTTCTATGTAGCAGTAGTACGCGGCCACCGCGATATTGGTGAAAATGCCGAACACCCCCACATATTTCCAAACCGAGCGTTTCGGGTCGAGGCTGTTGAGGATGAATGGTGCGCTGTGATTACCGAACTTACCTCCATAACGACCACTACTCCATTCAATCCATAGCAGCGGAATACCCATGAGAAAAAAACAGATGAGGTACGGAATGATGAAGGCACCACCGCCATTGTTGATGGCCTGTACCGGAAAACGAAGAAAATTGCCCAGACCAACTGCGTTGCCCGCCATGGCCAGTATCAATCCGACCCGCGAGCCCCATGCTTCTTTTGTACTCATCCCTACAATCCAGAATCAAAGGTAGCCTGAGAAGCAGTCGCTGATATAGCTGGCCAGATGCGGAAGTGAAATAAATATAACAGAGTGATTTAAACCTGTTCGGATCAGCCTACGTTCTGCTCCATCTGCTTCTCCATGATGGCAATGCCTTCAATGAAACTGTGCGGATCGTAACCGAGTTCTCTTCGGGCCTTATCCAGAATAAAGCCGGTAACGGGCGGTCGTTTTGCAGCTTGATTCAGCGTTGCTGACGAAACCGGTCGGATGAGGCTTTTATCCAAACCATAGTAATCTGCCACGGTACGGACAAGTTCAATGATCGAGAATTGGTCTTTTCCCGAGATGTTGTAAATACCTGTTGCGTTCTTATCCACGGCCAGAATGCAACCATCGGCCAGGTCCTCAGCCAAAGTGGGAGAACGGAACTGATCGTCAACCACATTGATGGGGTTTCCTTTTTCCAACGCACCCTTGGCCCACAACACAATATTGGATCGGCTCATGTTATCTACAATGCCATATACGAGCACCGTGCGCAGGATAGCCCATTTCAATTTGCTCTTCTGTACAATGAGTTCTGCTTTCCATTTGGCGGCCCCGTAGTAACTGAGCGGGTCGGCCACACCTTCCTCATCGTAAGGTCCGTCTTCTCCGTTGAAGATGAAATCGGTGGAAATGTGTACCAAGTGGCAATTGTTCCGTTCTGCTGCCTCCACGATGTATTTCACGGCATCTACATTGGCCCGGTCGCAGGCGGCATGGTCAAGCTCACAATCGTCCACCTGGGTCATGGCTGCCGTGTGGATAATGTAATCGGGTTTTACTTTATCAATGACCTCGTTCACGTTCTCCTTATCTTCAATATCCATCGAGTGGAATGCGTAACCGGACTGATCGCGCAATCGGTTTTCGCCTCTAGCGGTGGCTATCAGCTCCACATCAGTGCGGTCCTTGAGTTTGTAAACGAGCTTTTGCCCCAACAGTCCGTTGGAACCTGTAACGAGGATCTTCTTCAAAATATGTTGGAAATATCGTTTTTCATGTTGCCTATCTCATCTCTGGTGCCAAGCACGAACAACTTCGATCCTTTCTGGATCTTTGTTTCCGGTGAAGGATTGAACACGTAACCGCCTTCTTCCGTTTTGAATCCGATGATGTTGGCACCCCATTTCTTACGAACGTTCAGGTCCATGATTGTTTTGCCGATGTAGGATTCTGGAAGCGCCTTGCAGGATATCTCTTCGATGTGGGTCTCAACACTCGATTGACCAGTGAGCATGTCGATGAATTCCACCACATCGGGCTTCACCACCAACTGGGCCATGTGCGCCCCTCCTACTCTATCTGGCATGATGACATTATCTACCCCAGCATGACGCAATTTGGTGTCAGAATTGTCTTCGGAAGCACGACTGATTATCTTGAGTTTAGGGTTATTGACGCGGGCTGTAAGCACTACGAACAGGTTATCGGCATCATTCGGAAGTGCAGAGATGAGTGCTCGCGCATCTGTGATACCGGCCCTGATCAGGACATCATCATGCGTGGCATCTCCTTCCACATAAAGAACCTTGTTGTTCTCCGTCAATTCGGCAATGATGGCCTTATCCTTCTCCACCACCACGCAATCCACTCCGTTCTCAGTAAGGGTCTGATACGCCTGCCTGCCATTTCTGCCGTAACCGCAGAGGATGGTATGGTTCTTCAATTTATTGATGGATCTGTCCACGCGGATGTGTAATAGAAGTCTTCTGAACTCGCCATCGACCACGTATTTCGTGACCTCGGTGATCGTGTAGGCGAATGTACCAAAACTGCCGAGTATCAGAAAAACGGTAAAGATCCTTCCTTCGAACGACAGTGGTTTAACTTCGTTGAAACCGACCGTGGTAACAGTGATCACGGTCATGTAAACGGCCTCCCAGAAATTGAAATCCTCTACGGCCATGAACCCCACCACACCGATCAACAGCAATAAGGTGATGATAACGAAAGGAAAATAGATGGACCGCATGCGCTTATTCACGGCCTAAAGAAACATATTGCTCACAGATCCCACACACTTTTGCGTTTCGGCTGTACCGTGGGTTTGAAATAATGCTTGTGTTCAAGCATGAACGAACTTATGAGGTAAACGATGATGGGCGAACCGAATGTGAAGAACGATAGATAGATGAAATACATACGGATGCTCGTGGCCTTGATACCAAGTTTTTCGCCCAGCCACGAACAGACCCCGAACAACTGGAATTCGAGCAACGAAACAACTTTGTTTTTCTCTTCAGAACTCATGATTCTCGCTTCAAGATATTGGCTCCAATGCTGCAAATTAAGCATTTTTTGTGGTCGCAGTAGTTGGTTTTAAGTTCAATCAATGCCTGCGACTCTGCAGCATTCCGAACCTCCAAACCATCTTTGGCGAACGCGTTCACCTTGGCATTATTCTCTGCTTCAAGCTGTTGTAAAATGTGCAACGCCCTATCCTGAAGTTCTGGCTTAGACTCGCGTTGCGCTGTTACGAACAGAAAAGGCACTACGGCATTGATCATGATATGCTGCGCCATTGTTGATCCGACCGGTTTCAGTCTCGGAGCTGATTCCGATCCGAATCTGTAATGTGTTTTCCAGTACTGCGAAGGCGATACCTGAATCCGACTCAAACTGACAGCTTCTTCCTGAGCTGAGAACCACCGCAAGAAGGCACCGGTTTTCTGAAACAAGGCAGCAAGTTGGGCAATCCTGATCGTTGGAAAATTGGCCGGGCGCAACCGGAGGTACTTCCATAGCTTTTCATCCAAGGGTTGAAGTTCATACTTGTGCCGTAGAAAATCATACTCCTTGCTCAGCTGTTGATGGTAATCGTCTTTCGGTTCTTCCAAAAAACCTGCGTTCCCGAAGAGAATGGCCTCGAGTTGAAATAGATCGTTCTGATGTTTGGCAAGTATTTTCCAGGAGGTTCGCTTGGCAAGTTGCTCAAAAGGTTGGGCATTCACGTTCATTCCGAAACTCCTGAAAAGCACCACTGTGAACGCCTGCTCGAGGTCTCCTTGGCATGCGTCAAGCACCGCATTCATCCATTCAGACTTTCGCTGTAAACGACCGATCAGCAAAGAATCAAACCATGCGTTCCTAACAAGTTCGGGAACTTCCAGAAACTGCTTTCTGCAAGGAAGTTCATCCGAAGAATTACTGAGATGCTCGTATCTCCTCAGCACCTGGTCTGAAATCAATCCCCGCAATTCCAAGGTAGGAAAAGAGCCCAACGATTGCTTCAGGTCGTCTTCAAAAACCACATGCAGAATGATGTTCGCATAGGCGGGGTCGAGTTGATGGTCGTGACGCAACCAATCGGAACTTCGCACGTGAATCTCCACATTCCCAGCCCACTCGGTGGCGCCCACTTTGATACGTGCATTCTGAAAATCGGGTCCAGCATTGGAATTACTGCTACCAACCCTCAGGATTTCCAACGACTGACCACATACGGTTTTCAACCCGATCTGACGGAATAACCTGTATTGCCAAATATGGTGGAGTAGTTCTTCCTTGATGTGAGGCATGAACTAAAGATGCAATTTTTCCGGAAGGAAGCTACAGTAGGCCCGCCTCTTCCAGAATAACTTCCATCTGCTGCTGCATGATGAGCGCCTGAGCACGGGCAGCTTCAGCAAAATCTTCTCCTTGACTGGCATAAATGATGCCTCTGGAAGAATTGACCAATAGCCCGCACTTTTCGTTCATCCCGTGTTTGGCCACATCGGTAAGGCTTCCGCCCTGAGCACCTACACCCGGAACCAATAGAAAATGTTCGGGTACGATCTTCCTTACCTTCTTCATGAGCGTTGCCTTGGTGGCTCCTACAACGAACATGGTATTATCCACGGTTCCCCATTCCTTCGCCTGCAGCAGGATCTCTTCAAAAAGTTGTCCATTCTCCGTTTTCAGGAACTGGAAATCGGCAGCTCCTTCGTTGGATGTAAGAGCCAGAAGTACCACCCAACGTTCCTTGTACTGCAAATAGGGCAACACACTATCTGACCCCATGTATGGCGAAAGCGTGATGGCATCAACATTCATCTGGTCGAAAAAACCGCGGGCATACATCCGGGTGGTGTTGCCGATATCGCCACGTTTGGCATCGGCCAGTTTGAATATCCCTTCAGGAATATGATTCATCGTTTTCTCGAGCGATAGCCAACCTTCAAAGCCGCGTGCTTCGTAGAATGCCGAATTCGGTTTATAAGCTACGCACAGGTCGTGCGTGGCATCGATAATGCGTTTATTGAACTCAAACACCGGGTCCTGATAACCGAGCAGATGAGGCGGAATCTTGGCAAGGTCGGTGTCTAGTCCGATACATAGAAAACTACGCTTGCGCTGAATGTTCTTAAAGAGCTGACTGTGATTCATAGTGGTTCAAAACTAACCATCTCATCCATCACATGACTGTTGATAAGGGGTAAACATTAAACGTTTTTTCAACGGTCTGCCGCAGGGAATATTCGTAGTTTTGTTTCCCGTTCATCAACCTACAGAAACACGTAAAAGATGCCGGGAACCAAGTACATTTTCGTTACAGGAGGAGTCACCTCATCATTAGGAAAAGGAATCATTTCGGCCTCTTTGGCCACGCTGCTTCAGGCACGCGGTTTCCGTGTAACGATTCAGAAACTCGACCCTTATATCAACGTTGACCCCGGTACGCTTAACCCGTATGAGCATGGCGAATGCTATGTGACTGACGATGGTGCTGAGACCGACCTCGACCTCGGCCACTACGAGCGTTTTCTGGGCGTGCCTACCAGTCAGGACAATAATGTCACCACCGGCAGGATCTACCAGACGGTCATCAATAAAGAGCGCGAAGGCGCCTATCTCGGAAAGACTGTTCAGGTCATCCCGCACATCACAGATGAGATCAAGAATCGCATCAAGCGCTTGGGCGAAACGGGCAATTACGATATCGTTATCACGGAGATAGGTGGAACGGTGGGCGATATCGAGTCGCTACCTTATATAGAGGCTGTACGCCAGTTCAACTGGGAGATAGGCTCTTCCAACCATCTTGTCATTCACCTCACACTGCTGCCATATCTGGCCACTTCGGGCGAATTGAAGACCAAGCCAACGCAGCATTCTGTGAAAACGTTGCTCGAAAGCGGATTGCAACCAGACATACTGGTATGCCGGGCCGACAGGAAAATTCCTCGCGAGCAACGGAGAAAGATCGCGTTGTTCTGTAATGTGACCACCAATGCCGTGATCGAATCGCTTGATGCCGAAACGATCTATGATGTACCACTGCTGATGCTGAAAGAAAAGCTCGACTCGGTGGTTATCAGTAAGCTGAAGCTGCCTTCTAAGAACGAACCAGACCTTACCAACTGGAAACATTTCCTTGGTATTCTGAAGAACCCTACTTCTGAAGTCAAGATCGGACTTATTGGTAAATACGTGGAGTTGAAGGATGCTTACAAATCCATTGCCGAAGC
>JBFHEW010000007.1:0-15431 GCA_041583955.1 Bacteroidia bacterium
ATTCCCAATAAAATTACAGTTAGAAAACGATGGGCTGGCACTACCGGCTGTAAGATCATTCGATTGTATACCGCCACCACTATTACCTGAAATGGTGCAGTTGCTAACCGTAGGTGCGCTTCTCAGATTATAAATCGCACCACCATAACTCGCTTGGTTACTCGAAAACGTACAGTTTGAAATGGATGGACTGCTATCTTCATTGTGAATAGCTCCGCCTCCATTGCTGGTAATATTTGATGCGAATGTGCAATTGCTGATGATTGCATTGCTGCCTCCTTCACAGTAAATGGCACCTGCCGAAGAAGTTGATTGGTTTGCCGTAAACGTGCAATTATTCATGGTCGGGCTGCTGTTCTCAATCCATGCTCCAGCTCCAGAGGCATATGAACCCAAATTGGCATATCCATCACGGATAGTGAGGCCATCCAATACGACCCCAGAACCAGCATTGCTCACAGACACCACCCAATAGCAATTGTCTGTGGCAAGTCCGCCATTTCCTATGTTACCACTTAGAATGGTAGGGTTGGCAGCAGGATCACGCTGACTGCGCTGAGTTTCCGTACCATTGAAACCACCATATAATTTCCGGTTAGAAGAGATGGTAAATGTTTTAGACCGAGGGTAAGCCCCATACTTCTGAACGCTGGGATAGTAGGTACCTGCAGCTATCCATATCTCAAGACCGGTATTGAGCGCACTTTGCAGATCGGTGTAAGCATTTGCCCACGAGCTGCCATCATTGGCACCAGTGGCATCGGCTTTCACGTACTTTACCTGAGCATTTGCGTTAGAAAGGCATCCTACAAACAGGAGCATCATCACAATTCTGTACATGTGTTTCATGGGAACTTGCTTTAGTTTACATCGATCGATGAAGGCAAGCGAAGCTACCTCAACTCCCAAAATAAGACACATCGTTGCCGTTACAAACCATAACAGCCCAGTTATTTGAACTCAAAAACTAGACATATCGGACAAGCTCTCCCAGGTCATCCTCTTTGCCGAGATGGAGCTTCTTTTTGATGCGGTAGCGCATTTGACGGATGGCTTCGGCACTCACGCCTAGCACTACAGACATCTCTTTTACAGAGAATTGGAGACGTTTGAGCACCATGAATCGCGTTTCGGCCGAAGTCAGGCCAGGGAACTTCTCATTCAATCGAACAAAGAAACCAGGATGCACGCCTTCGAAGGTCTCAGAGAAATCACGCCAATCCTTATCAGTAAGTATCACAGCATTTTCCAACTGCTGCACGCCATCCGACAGTGATCTTTCGTTGGTGTCTTTGTCAGCATTCTTCTTTTTCTCGTAGGCCAGTGCGTTAAGCCGTTTGATCGCTTGGTCAAGCCGTTGCTCGGCATGGGAGCGGTCTGCTTCCAACTTCAATTGCCGCTCGCGTAGCTTGAGCCGATGACGATTGAAAAGAAGGGCGACTATTACCATGAGTAAAAAAAGCACCACGATAATGCTGTTTCGCAACATGATCTGGCGCGTTCGCTCCTGATTCTGTTGTTCGGCCATGGCCTGCAGCTGTTCTATCTGCACTTTCTGCTCGGCCCGCGCAGACCTCATCGAATTGGTGGCGCGTTCCAAACTGTCGTTCACGTAAAGCGATGAATCGATGTAGAGTTGCGCCTGAAGTGCATTCCCCTTGGCGGCATATAGCTTCGCCAATCGAGGATAGACCACATGTAGGCGCTGGTAGTTTCCAGAACGATAGGCGAATTTCCTTGCAAGTGTCAGCAACGAATCGGCCGCATTGGTGTTACCCTGTTTCAAGCGAATGTCTGCCATCAGGGCCAGAGAGTTGGAGGCCAGTCCCCAATCAAGATTCTTCTGAGCCATCATGGCATCCAGTTGTAGCAATGGATACGCTTCATTAAGTTCTCCCCGTAAAAGGTGATTCTCGCCCAGATTGCCAGATGTAATGGCCACCCAACTGGAATCACTTAGTTCCTCCGAAAAACGTTTGGCCATGACGAAACAACTGTCAGACGCTGTCAAGCGGTTCATTTTACGATATATGAGACCTAGTGCGTTGAATAGCTGATAGCGGTGGTCTTTCATCCCCTTAGGAACATCGACCTTTGCGGCCTTATTCAGATAGACCAAGGCATTGTTGTAATCCTCAAAGCGTAGCAACTGAAATCCTACATGGTAGTTGCATACCTGTTTCAAGGGATATTCGGATGAAGGTTTATCATCCATCAGGTTAGCGGCACGGGTCAGATGGATCAATCCCTGTTCGTATTGCTTCAACCGATTGCAATTGACGAACCCGAGCATACTTTCTATGCGGATGCGTAACCAGAGACTATTTCTCTCTTCGGCCTTTCGGAGGGCGGCATCAAGTTCAGAAAGGATAATACCGGCATCTAAAACCGTATTGCAGAAGAAATAATGGGCACGGAGAAGAATGGCCTCGTTGGTGAGCTCTGGATCATTCTGCTCTTCTGAAACACGAAGGAGTGTATTGACAATGCTGAAAACAATTACAGAATCATCGTTGCATACCCGTTGAGTGTAGTAATCCGCATAAAGTACAGTGCGCTGGGTATGACTGCGGTTGACAAGCAACAGCGGGTCAGGAAAGTCATCCTGAGCAAAGCTCGATGATGCAAGCATCACCAATATCACCAAGATGCTTCTGATACGCATGGATGCTAAGTTAAAGCGCAGGAAGCAAACAAATCGGGTAAGGCTGAATCATCTCGATTCCTTCTGCCAACAAACGGCATTGGTCATCGTCTACAGAAAACCGACAAACTCAGTTCCGGCCCTTGATCGTATTCCAGCTTGAGACATCGTGGATCCGTGGTCATAGACAAGAAGCAGCACGCCTTCAGGCTACCGTTCCGGTTGCCACCAACTACAACGTTGAGATCAGGCCTGTGCCGTTGGTCCACCGAAATTCATCGGGAGCGGTGGCGGTCCCTCTGTGTGTTTAATGGTTCCGTGCTCTGCTTCGTACTTGGCCACATTGTCCTGCATGGCTTTCATGAAGCGCTTGGCGTGCTCTGGGGTAAGAACAATGCGCGACTTCACCTTTGCTTTCGGCATTCCGGGCATCACCTTTATGAAATCTACCACGAATTCGGCTGTAGAATGCGTAATGATGGCAAGATTGGAATACACGCCATCTGCCACTTCTTCTGAAAGCTCAATGCTTAACTGTCCTTGCTGTCCTTGCGGATTCTGTTTTTCGTCTGCCATCTTTAGCTTTTTGGGTATTGCGCGTGAGCTATCAGCTACAACGCTTCACTGTCAACATACAGTTCGGATGAACCGAACGCGCTAAGCCAAAAATAGGAAAAGGAGTCAGACAACGGTGTTGTCTGACTCCTTTCCTAAAACTTAAGCTCTGATTACTTCGAGCTATCAGGCTTCTGTTTCGGCCTCTTCTTCTTTAGCGGCCATCAGTGCTTCGTACTCAGCCTTTGATCCTACAACCAATTTGTCGTATTCTCTCAGACCTGTACCTGCAGGGATCAAGTGACCAACGATCACGTTCTCCTTCAGACCGTGCAATTCGTCTACTTTTCCTCTTACAGCTGCCTCGTTCAGAACTTTTGTTGTTTCCTGGAACGATGCTGCAGAAATGAAGCTGTCTGTTTGTAGCGAAGCTCTTGTGATACCTTGCAATATCGGCTCAGAAGTGGCTGGAATTGCTTCTCTTGCCACCACAGGCTTCAAGTCCTTACGCTTCAGCACAGAGTTCTCATCTCGCAGTTTACGTGCGGTGATGATCTGTCCTGGCTTCAGGTTCTCAGAATCGCCTGGATCCTCAACATACATTTTGCCGTAGATCCAATCGTTTTCCTCACGGAATTCGTAGCGGTTCACCAATTCCTTCTCGAGGAACTTCGTGTCTCCTGGATCAAGGATGTTCACTTTACGCATCATTTGACGAACGATCACCTCGTAGTGCTTATCGTTGATACGCACACCTTGCAATCGATACACCTCCTGGATCTCATTCACCAAGTATTCCTGTACGGCAGTCGGTCCTTTGATCATAAGGATATCTGCTGGCGTGATGGCTCCTTCTGAAAGTGGCACACCCGCTTTTACGAAGTCGTTCTCCTGAACAAGGATATGCTTGGAAAGGGATACGAGATACTTCTTGATCTCACCTGTTCTTGTTTCGATGATGATCTCGCGGTTACCACGCTTGATCTTTCCGAACGATGCCACACCATCCACCTCAGAAACAACTGCAGGGTTTGATGGGTTACGTGCCTCGAAAAGTTCGGTAACACGTGGAAGACCACCGGTGATATCTCCAGACTTACCGGAAACACGTGGTATCTTGACAAGTGTATCTCCAGCCTTCACTGACTGACCTTCCTGAACCGCAATGTGCGCTCCAACAGGCATGTTATAGTTCTTCACCGTCTTGTTGGTTCCGGTTCCGGAAACAACATGGATGGCAGGAATCATCTTCTTGTCTTTCGAGTCGATGACGACCATTTCGTTGAAACCTGTCTGCTCATCGGATTCCACACGGTAGGTGAAACCATCGGCAAGGTTATCGAACTCAACTTTACCATCCACTTCTGACACGATGACCGCGTTGAACGGATCCCAATCGCAGATCAGGTCGTCCTTCTTCACCAGGTCACCATCCTTCTTATACAGTTTGGAACCGTAAGGAATGTTGTGTGTCGCTACGAGTACTCCTGTCTTCTTATTGATGAGACGAAGCTCGGCAGAACGTCCGATGACCACATCGTAATCTCCTTGAGAGCTTTTCACTGTTCTCAACTCATCGAACTCAGCGGTAGCCTCTGCCTTTGCAGTAACCCTTGACTCAGAAGCAATGTGAGATGCAACCCCACCCACGTGGAATGTACGCAGCGTAAGCTGTGTACCAGGCTCACCGATGGATTGCGCTGCAATAACACCTACTGCCGATCCCTTCTTCACTTCACGGCCCGTAGAAAGGTCGCGTCCGTAACACTTGGAGCAGCAACCACGCTGCGTTTCGCAGGTGAGTACAGAGCGGATCTCAACAGCATCGATCCCAGCTTCTTCAATGGCTTTCGCCTCGTCTTCGTTGATCAATTCGCCTGAAGACACGATAACATCTCCGGTTTCAGGATTCAATACATCATGTAGGGAAGTACGACCGAGAATTCTGTCATACAATGATTCAATGATGTCCTCATTCTTCTTCAATGCGGTTGCGATAAGTCCACGGAGCGTTCCGCAATCCACATCGTTGATGACCACATCCTGAGCAACGTCAACAAGTCGTCTTGTCAAGTAACCCGCATCAGCCGTTTTCAAGGCCGTATCCGCAAGTCCCTTACGCGCACCGTGAGTGGAAATGAAGTACTCAAGGATGGAAAGACCTTCCTTAAAGTTGGAAAGGATCGGGTTTTCAATGATCTCCTGTGTAGTAGCACCGGATTTCTGCGGCTTGGCCATAAGACCACGCATACCGGAAAGCTGACGGATCTGCTCCTTAGAACCCCTCGCACCTGAATCAAGCATCATGTAAACAGAGTTGAATCCCTGCTTATCGTTCTTCATTTGATCCATCAATGTTTGGGTCAAACGAGAGTTGGTATGTGTCCAGATATCGATGATCTGGTTGTAACGCTCGTTATTGGTAATGAAACCCATGTTGAAGTTATTCATTACCTCATCCACCTCTGCCTGAGCCTTTTCGATCATCGGAACCTTCTGCTCTGGGATCAATACATCACCCAAGTTGAAAGAAAGTCCACCACGGAATGCGCTCATGAAACCTAGGCCTTTGATCCTATCCAGGAACTTGGCCGACTCGGCCATGCCTACACGGTAAATGATATCACCGATGATGTCTCTAAGTGCTTTCTTGGTCAATAGTTCGTTGATGTAAGCAACACCTTTAGGTACAACCTGGTTGAATAGTACTCGGCCCACCGTTGTTTCGATGATGCTTGCCTTTTGTCCAGGAATGTGTGATGGCACGCGCACCTTGATGATGGCATGCAGATCGACCTTCTTCTCGTTGTGGGCAATGATGACCTCTTCTGCAGAATAGAAGGTCATTCCTTCTCCTTTCACTTTTTCTTCTGGAGTGCTACGCTTCTCCTTGGTCATGTAGTACAGACCAAGAACCATGTCCTGAGATGGTACCGCGATCGGTGCACCGTTGGCAGGGTTCAGGATATTGTGAGATGCAAGCATCAACATCTGCGCTTCCAAGATGGCTGCGTTGCCCAATGGCAAGTGTACCGCCATCTGGTCACCATCGAAATCCGCGTTGAATGCCGTACAAACGAGTGGATGCAATTGGATCGCTTTTCCTTCGATCAGTTTCGGCTGGAACGCTTGGATTCCCAAACGGTGCAGAGTCGGGGCACGGTTAAGGAGTACCGGGTGGTTTGTAAGAACATTCTCAAGTATGTCCCAAACAACCGCATCCTTCTTGTCAACCAATTTCTTGGCCGACTTCACCGTTTTCACGATTCCACGCTCGATCATCTTACGGATGATGAACGGCTTATAAAGCTCAGCTGCCATTCCCTTCGGAATACCACACTGGTGCATTTCCAATTCAGGTCCAACAACAATTACCGAACGTGCAGAATAATCGACACGCTTTCCGAGAAGGTTCTGACGGAAACGTCCCTGCTTTCCTTTCAACGAGTCTGAAAGTGATTTCAGCGCACGGTTTGATTCGGTCTTGACAGCAGATGACTTCCTTGAGTTGTCGAAAAGTGAATCGACAGACTCCTGAAGCATACGCTTCTCGTTACGAAGGATAACCTCTGGAGCTTTGATCTCGATCAATCGCTTCAAACGATTGTTACGGATGATGACTCTTCGGTAAAGGTCGTTAAGGTCGGATGTGGCGAAACGTCCACCATCCAATGGCACCAACGGACGAAGATCCGGTGGAATGACAGGGATCACCTTCACCACCATCCACTCCGGACGGTTCTCGATGTTCTCCTGTGCACTACGGAAAGCCTCCACTACCTGAAGACGTTTCAGTGCCTCGTTCTTACGTTGCTGGCTGGTTTCGTTGTTCGCCTTATGACGAAGGTCGAACGAAAGCTCATCCAGTTTCAAGCCCATCAACAAAGCTTCGAGAGCTTCTGCTCCCATCTTTGCTACGAACTTATTCGGATCCTGATCATCGAGGTATTGGTTCTCCTTTGGAAGTCTTTCCAATGCATCGAGGTACTCATCTTCGGTAAGGAAATCCATGTAATTCAATGGTTCTCCTTCGTTGTTCACCGCATCACCTGGATTGATGACCACGTAACGCTCGTAGTAAATGATCATGTCCAACTTCTTGGTTGGAAGACCAAGAAGGTAACCGATCTTATTCGGGAGTGAACGGAAATACCAGATATGGGCAACTGGCACAACCAATTGGATGTGGCCCATACGCTCTCTTCGCACCTTCTTCTCTGTTACCTCAACCCCACAACGGTCGCAAATGATTCCCTTGTATCGGATACGCTTGTATTTACCACAATGACATTCGAAATCCTTAACAGGTCCGAAAATCCTTTCGCAGAAAAGACCATCACGCTCAGGTTTGTAGGTCCTGTAGTTGATGGTTTCAGGTTTCAACACCTCACCTCTTGATCCTTCAAGGATCTTTTCGGGTGATGTAAGGCTGATGATAACCTTCTTAAAATTGCTTTTGATCTTATTCTCTCTTTTGAGGGCCATTTGAGGACTTTTAACTTTTAATATTCTGTTGAGTTGAAATCTCCCTTCCCCATGTCAGGCATGAGGAAGGGAAACCACTATCATTCAAGCGTCACGTTCAGACACAGACCACGAAGTTCGTGTAGCAATACGTTGAAGGATTCTGGAATACCAGGTGTTGGCATTGGGTCTCCTTTCACAATTGCTTCGTACGCCTTCGCACGGCCCACCACGTCATCAGACTTGATGGTCAACATCTCTTGAAGGATGTTTGCAGCACCGAAACCTTCGAGTGCCCACACCTCCATCTCTCCCAAACGCTGACCACCGAATTGAGCCTTACCACCAAGTGGCTGCTGGGTAATGAGTGAGTATGGTCCGATCGATCTTGCGTGCATCTTATCGTCAACCATGTGACCGAGTTTCAGCATGTAGATGATACCAACAGTTGCTGGCTGATCGAAACGCTCACCGGTACCACCATCATATAGGTATGTTCTACCCAACGAAGGAACGCCAGCTTCTGCGATCTCTGCTTCAATCTCATCCAACGTAGCTCCATCGAAGATCGGTGTAGCGTACTTACGTCCAAGTTTTTCACCTGCCCAAGCAAGGATGGTCTCATAGATCTGTCCAAGGTTCATCCTTGATGGTACACCAAGTGGATTGAGGACAATATCTACTGGAGTTCCATCTTCAAGGAACGGCATATCCTCCTCACGAACGATTCGGGCAACAATACCCTTGTTTCCGTGGCGACCTGCCATCTTATCGCCCACTTTCAGCTTACGCTTCTTGGCGATGTAAACCTTGGCCAACTGAACGATTCCGGTAGGTAGCTCATCACCGATTGAGATGGCGAACTTCTTACGCTTGAACGTTCCAAGAAGGTCGTTCACCTTGATGTTGAAGTTGTGAAGCAACTCCTTGATCAATGTGTTCTTCTCTTCATCCGTTGTCCAACCTGCAGGATTGATGTTGTCGTACTCAATGGAAGCGAGGGCCTTCTGTGTGAACTTGGTTCCTTTAGGGATCAATACTTCACGCAGGTTGTTCTCAACTCCTTGAGCTGTCTTTCCGTTAACAAGGACAAACAGTTTGTCAACAAGAATAGACTTCAACTTTGCCAACTCGATCTCGTATTCCTCATCGATCTTGGCAAGGATCTTCTTCTCGTCTGCCTTGCTCTTCTTGTCTTTGATGTTACGGGAGAACAATTTCTTCTCAAGCACAACACCATTGAGCGATGGAGGTGCTTTCAAAGATGCATCCTTCACATCGCCTGCCTTATCACCGAAGATGGCTCTAAGGAGCTTTTCCTCTGGAGATGGATCGGTCTCTCCCTTCGGAGTGATCTTTCCGATGAGGATGTCGCCAGGTCCAACCTCAGCTCCGATACGGATCAAACCGTTCTCGTCAAGGTCTTTGGTGGCTTCCTCACTCACGTTAGGAATATCAGCGGTAAGTTCTTCCAAACCTCGTTTGGTGTCTCTCACTTCCAATGTGTATTCATCAATATGGATGGATGTGAAGATATCTTCTTTGGCAACCTTCTCAGAAATCACGATGGCATCCTCGAAGTTGTAACCTTTCCAAGGCATGAAAGCCACTTTCAGGTTACGTCCGATCGCCAATTCGCCTTTCTCTGTTCCAAAACCATCGCAAAGAACCTCTCCCTGCTTCACTTTCTGCCCTTTTGTTACAATAGGCTTCAGGTTAACAGTGGTGTTCTGGTTGGTCTTTCGGAATTTAACAAGGTTGTAGGTCTTAAGGTCGTCCTCAAAACTCACCAACTTATCAAGGTCAGAACGCTCGTAGCGGATACTGATCTTGTTAGCATCAACATATTCCACCACACCATCACGCTCAGCATTGATAAGCACGCGGGAGTCTCTGGCAACAAGCGGCTCAAGACCGGTTCCTACGATAGGAGCCTGTGGTCTCAACAATGGAACCGCCTGACGCATCATGTTCGATCCCATCAACGCACGGTTCGCATCATCATGCTCCAAGAACGGAATGAGTGATGCCGCAATCGATGCGATCTGGTTCGGAGCAACGTCCATCAGATTGATGTTGTTCGGGTTCTCCACTGGGAAGTCACCTTCCAAACGAGCCTTGATACGGTCGCTTCCGAAAGAACCATCGTCTTTCAGAATAGCGTTTGCCTGTGCAATGGTATTCTTCTCTTCGTCTTCTGCACTGAGGTAAAGCGGCTCGCTCTTCAGGTCCACTTTTCCACCTTCTACCTTACGGTAAGGGGTTTCAATGAATCCGAGCTTGTTCACCTTCGCATAAACGCAAAGTGAAGAGATAAGACCGATGTTCGGTCCTTCCGGTGTTTCAATGGTACAAAGTCGTCCGTAGTGCGTGTAGTGAACGTCACGTACCTCGAAACCGGCTCTTTCTCTCGAAAGACCACCTGGTCCAAGGGCAGACATTCTACGCTTGTGAGTCACCTCAGAAAGTGGATTCGTTTGATCCATGAACTGAGATAGCTGGTTCGTTCCGAAGAATGAATTGATGACAGACGACAGCGTCTTCGCATTGATCAGGTCGATCGGTGTGAAAACCTCGTTGTCACGCACGTTCATTCGCTCACGGATCGTTCTCGCCATACGGGCAAGACCAACACCGAACTGAGCATACAACTGTTCTCCAACTGTACGAACACGTCTGTTACTCAAGTGGTCAATATCATCCACATCGGTCTTAGAGTTGATCAGCTCGATCAAATACTTGATGATGCAGATGATGTCTTCTTTGGTAAGTACTTTCTGATCCTCTGGTGTATTCAACCCGAGTTTACGGTTGATACGGAATCGTCCTACTTCACCAAGATCGTATCTCTTATCAGAGAAGAACAACTTGTCAATGATTCCACGAGCGGTTTCCTCATCTGGTGGTTCAGCATTACGAAGTTGACGGTAGATGTGCTCGACCGCTTCTTTCTCAGAGTTTGAAGTATCCTTAGCAAGGGTATTGTAAATGATGGCGAAATCTGCCGCATTCACTTCCTCACGGTGAAGGATGACGCTCTTCACACCAGCTTCGAGGATAAGGTCCATGTGTTCCTTATCGATGATGGTTTCACGGTCGATGATGACCTCGTTACGCTCGATGGATACAACCTCTCCAGTATCCTCATCAACGAAATCCTCAACCCATGAGCGGAGAACCCTTGCCGCCAATTTACGGCCTTTGATCCTAGCAAGACCTGCTTTGCTGACCTTTACTTCGTCAGCAAGACCGAAGATCTCGAGGATGTCTTTATCGCTTTCGTAACCGATCGCTCTGAGAAGCGTGGTAACAGGAAGCTTTTTCTTACGGTCGATGTAAGCGTACATCGCACCATGAATATCTGTAGCAAACTCGATCCACGAGCCTTTGAAAGGGATAACACGTGCCGAGTACAGTTTTGTACCGTTGGCGTGGTAACTCTGTCCGAAGAAAACCCCTGGCGAACGGTGAAGCTGCGAAACAACCACACGCTCAGCACCATTGACCACGAACGAACCTTTCGGTGTCATGTAAGGGATGGTTCCCAGGTACACATCCTGAACAATGGTCTCAAAGTCCTCGTGCTCGGGATCTGTACAATAAAGTTTTAGTTTGGCCTTAAGAGGAACGCTATGCGTCAGTCCTCTCTCAATACACTCTTCTATGGAGTAACGTGGCGGGTCTATAAAGTAATCCAAGAACTCCAGCACGAAGTTGTTCCTTGTATCGGTAATCGGGAAGTTTTCCGCAAATACCTTGAAGAGACCTTCGTTATGTCTGTTCTCTGGAGTTGTCTCCAGCTGGAAAAAATCTTTAAAAGACTTGAGCTGTATTTCTAAGAAGTCAGGATAAGGAATCTGATTTTTGGTGGAGGCAAAGTTCTTGCGTCCGGGTTTTGTGTTCAGCGCCAAGGTCTTGAATTTAGAGGTTTGTGAAATGAGTTAACTGTAAACGGTAATAGGCCGAAGCCGAACCACACCAGAGGCGTGGTTGGCTTCAACCTTTAAAAGTCAGAAAGAGAGATTACTTAACCTCAACTTCGGCTCCTGCCTCAGTAAGCTGAGTTTTAAGAGCTTCTGCTTCCTCCTTAGAGATACCTTCCTTAAGTGGCTTTGGAGCTCCATCAACAAGATCCTTAGCCTCTTTAAGACCAAGACCTGTAAGCTCTTTCACCAATTTCACTACTGCAAGCTTAGAAGCTCCAGCTGCCTTAAGAATAACATCGAATTCAGTTTGAGCTTCAGCAGCGTCATCGCCTCCGGCCGCAGGGCCAGCAGCAACAGCAACTGCAGCAGCTGCAGGCTCAATTCCGTACTCATCTTTAAGTATTTGAGCAAGTTCGTTCACTTCCTTTACAGAAAGGTTAACGAGTTGTTCTGCGAATTCTTTAAGATCTGCCATTTTATTTAATTGTTACTAGTGTTTGTAAATTGATTGTTTGAAAACCGATAAGCGATCATTCGCCTTTTTCGGCAAGTGTTTGTAGTATTCCAGCAATGTTTCTTCCAGGTGTCTGAAGCGCAGAGATAACGTTCTTCGCAGGCGACTGCAGAAGTCCGATGATTTCTCCAAGCAACTCTTCTTTCGACTTGATGTTCTCAAGAACATCAATGTTAGCGTCTCCCAGATAGATGCTTTCTCCTACGTAAGCTCCTTTAAGAAGCGGACGGTCACCTTTCTTTCTGTATTCTTTGATAAGCCTTGCCGGAGCATTGCCTGTTTCAGAGAACATGATCGATGTGTTACCTTTAAGAACGCCATAAAGACCTTCGAAATCGCCAGTGGCTCTTTCCATTGCCTTTCTAAGCAATGTGTTCTTTACAACTTTCAATCCGATAGACTTCTTGTGTGCCGCAGCACGAAGCTTATAAGTTTGCTCAGCATTGAGGTTAGAGATGTCAGCCAAATAGAAATTCGGATTGTTCTCCAACTCAACAGTCAAAGCCTCAATTGCTTGATTTTTTTCTTGTTTGTTCATTGTGTCAGTATTCCGAATTAAACTGATTTAACATCTACTCTCACGCTCGGGGTCATAGTTCCCGAAAGAGCGATACTTTTAATGTAGGTTCCTTTTGCCGCAGTTGGCTTCAGTTTAACAAGTGTCTGAATCAACTCAGTTGCATTCTCGATCAATTTGTCTTCCGAGAAAGACACTTTGCCGATTGCTGCATGAATGATTCCGTACTTATCAACTTTGAAGTCGATCTTACCGGCCTTTACATCCGAAACCGCCTTACCAATGTCCATGGTAACTGTTCCCGCTTTTGGGTTAGGCATAAGACCTCTCGGTCCCAATACTCTACCCAACGGACCCAATTTGGCCATAACCGTTGGCATGGTTACTATAACATCTACATCGGTCCATCCCCCCTTGATCTTGTCGAGATACTCGTCAAGTCCAACAAAGTCAGCACCGGCTGCCTTTGCTTCTTCCTCCTTGTCAGGAGTACAAAGCGCAAGAACTTTTACTGATTTACCTGTACCATGCGGAAGGCTGCAAACGCCACGTACCATCTGGTTCGCTTTTCTCGGGTCAACTCCCAACCTTACGGCAAGGTCAACCGAGGCATCGAACTTTGATGCTGGCATTTTTTTGATCAGCCCTGCTGCATCGCTGAGTGAATATGTCTTTTCCACATCCACTAGCTCAAGGGCTTTCTTTCTATTCTTAGTAAGTGCCATTTTTTCTTAAACTTTTTGTGGTAGTGTTCCAGTTACAGTCACTCCCATGCTACGCGCTGTTCCAGCGATCATATGCATGGCAGATTCAACAGTAAAACAGTTCATGTCAGGCATTTTTTCTTCAGCGATCGCTTTAACCTGGTCTACTGTGATCTTTCCCACTTTTACGCGGTTGGATTCGGCAGATCCTGTCTTCAGCTTTATCGCCTCTTTAATTGAGACAGCTACAGGGGATTTCTTGATCACAAACTCGAACGACTTGTCCGCGTATACTGTGATCACCACCGGCAAGACCTTGCCCTGTGATTCCTGTGTACGAGCGTTGAACTGCTTACAGAAGTCCATGATATTGACTCCTTTAGCACCCAAAGCAGGTCCTACAGGCGGGGCAGGGTTAGCGGCACCACCCCGGATCTGGAGCTTAATAAATGCGCTTATCTCTTTTGCCATGTTTAACTATTGTTATTTGAACTATTTATATATGATAGACAGCGCAGGGGGAAGCATTCAAAAATCAATGCACTGATATATCCTCGTTTATTTACTCTTTCTCTACTTGCATGTAGCTCAACTCCAATGGGGTCTTCCTTCCGAAGATCTTCACCATTACCTTGAGCTTTTTCTTTTCTTCATTGATCTCTTCAATGATTCCGCTGAAACTGTTGAACGGTCCGTCAATAACCTTAACGGCCTCTCCAACTACGAAAGGAATATTCATTTCCTCATCGCTTTCAGCCAATTCGTCAACCTTACCGAGAATCCTATTCACCTCTGATTGACGCAATGGTACAGGTGCTCCTCCTTTGGTTTCGCCCAAAAAGCCGATAACACCTGTAATGTTCTTAATGATGTGTGGGATCTCTCCGATCAGATCGGCTTCAATAAGAATGTAGCCAGGGAAGAAGTTCCTTTCCTTGCTTACTTTCTTTCCTTTTCTGATCTGAAACACTTTCTCTTTAGGAATGAGCACCTGTGCAACGTGGTCTCCCATCCCAGCATGAGAGATCTCTGCTTCGATGTAATCCTTCACTTTTGATTCCTGACCACTGATGGCCCGGACCACGTACCACTTTTTACTGCTCTCGCTCATCCTTGTCTTAACTTCAGTTTGCTCAGAATAACTCATAGAAAAATCCTAGTACGCCCTTCCAAACCGTGTCTTCTCCACCATTGATACCGAAAGCGAAGTCCATAACGAATATCATCAGTGCAATGATGATCGAAGCAATTGCCACGATCCAAGTACTGTTCTGCAGCTCTGCCCAGGTGGGCCAAGAAACCTTATTTACAAGCTCGTTGTAAGATTCTTCTACGTATGTCTTGATATTCGCCATTTCGTTTCTTTCGTTGCACGGGAGGAGAGACTCGAACTCCCGACACCAGGTTTTGGAGACCTGTGCTCTACCAACTGAGCTACACCCGTTTATTGAAGGCAAAAGGCATCCCGACAAGTCGGGACACCTTTTACAACTTCAGCTCTTATTATTACTTGGTGATTTCTGTGATCTGACCAGCACCTACAGTTCTACCACCTTCACGGATTGCAAAACGTAGACCGATGTTCATTGCTACCGGTACGATCAACTTCACATTGATTGTCAAGTTATCTCCAGGCATAACCATTTCCTGTCCTTCTGGAAGGAAGATCTCACCTGTAACGTCTGTTGTTCTGATGTAGAACTGTGGACGGTACTTGTTGTGGAATGGAGTGTGACGTCCACCTTCTTCTTTCTTCAATACGTAGATCTCAGCTTTGAAATCAGTATGAGGAGTGATCGATCCTGGCTTGGCAATTACCATTCCTCTCTTGATCGCTTCTTTCTCAATACCTCTCAATAGAAGACCAACGTTATCACCTGCTTCTCCTCTGTCAAGGATCTTACGGAACATCTCAACTCCAGTGATGGTAGAGGTCAATTTTTCCTCACCCATTCCAAGGATCTCAACACCATCTCCGGTATTGATAACACCTGTTTCGATTCTTCCTGTAGCAACAGTTCCACGTCCAGTGATCGAGAACACGTCCTCAACTGGCATTAGGAATGGCTTGTCGATCTCTCTTGGTGGAATCTCGATCCAGGTATCA
>JBFHEW010000008.1:0-15221 GCA_041583955.1 Bacteroidia bacterium
AGGAAAGACGTAATGGTAAGGGTTTCCATGAGCGAAAGCCGATTACCTATCCAAAGTCCGTTAACGGTTACGTCCATCTCTGTTTTTCCATCTAACCCGTTCTTCCTTGTCTCCAAGTATGCGGAATTTAAATTGATAGGCCAAGAAGTTGACAAAGAGCTTGAATCCGATCCAGACCCGCAGGATACCCTGATAGTAAACAACCCGAACCAACCTGTACGATAAGGTAATGGTTGCCGATTTCACCTCATACAGCAACCGAAGCAGACCTCTGTGCCAAAGGATGTGGGCTGCTTGGTAATACACCACGTTGCCCAAAAAGTCGCCTGTAAGGACCACTATCCAGTTTCTGAATAGGATCAGGTGGAGAAATATGAACGGGACGTATTTCCAATCCGTGTAAGAAAGCACCGCTAAACACGAAAGCGGAAACCAGAATTCATAAATGAGACGGGGCTCAAGCAAGCGACTTCCAGACCGGAACGCCTTCGTTTTCTCAATCACCCCTTCGCCAATCGGAGTTGTGAATCCAAGGATCAGTAGAAAAGCACAGCTCAAAACGAGCAACTCCGGAACAAGTACTCCAGTTATCAGTATCACTACACAGAACGAAGCCCATTCCAACGGTATCAACCCTCTGTCAAGTTTTAGACTGACCGACTCCACGCCAAGTGATTGCACTGTATTGCTGATCCCCGATTCACTGTCGTTCTCAAAGTCAGCAACCTGATGTTCCAGGATGTTCCTGATTCCAGAAACAAGCGCCCAGATTCCTATTCCGGTAAGCAATGCCCATTCGAGTGGTGCAAGGCCAGATGTATGTTCTTTGAGTAATGCCAATGCCACAACAACCAGAGGCAACACCTGAGCATATAATGCATCTGTTACAACGTCAAGAAACGGGATCTCTTTCCATCGGAAGGGTGGGATTGAATACAGCACGAACAGAAGAAGCTCTGAAACGGCAACGACCATGAACCACGGTTCGCTCCAAAAAAGGAAGATAGCAGAACCGACAGAGGCCAAGGCCAATGTAGCAAGAATGAGAAGGCGTCTTGCCAGTGTGTGTTGGGCTGCTGTATTCGTCTTCTTGGCCTTGAGGTCAACTTCCGTATCGAAACAATCATTGACGTAGTAGCCGAAGCTGGCTGTTGCCATTAGCCATAGCAGAATTGCGGGGCAAACGATCAGGTAGTCGACCACCTCCAGATCGAACAATAAAGCAAAAAAGTACGACCACCCGAATATCATGGCCACTTTTGAGTTCCACCAATCGGAATGACGAAGAAAAGTTCCTCTATTTGCTACAGAATGCATGGTTCTATTGCGAAACTACCATTTGGATTGATTAGGAGGAGCAACTGGACGGTTGTCGAGTAGGTAGATTGAATTTGTGGGCGTGGATCAGTCGGGGCTCATCGCAACACCTTTTCAATGATATAGGGTGGTCTTTTCCGGGCCGAGACGAGTGTTCGCCAAAGAATTTCAGATGTGATCGTTAAACCGATGATGACAGCAACGATCCAGCTTGATGCAATAATAGCACACAACTTGGCGGTTGTATCCCAATCAGACCGAACAACTAACACGGTGAACAACGGAAAGAGGAGAAGCTGAACGATTGCAATGACCCTAAACCAGCGAGTCGGAGCATCAGAAAAACCAACAAAGGTGTCAATGACCAGTTTCACCTTCTTTGCAAAAGACCATTGAGACTGACCCGTCTTCCTTTTTTCCCTCACTACCGGAACGGTTTCGTAGCGTTGACTAAGCCACGATATGAGATAGACCAGATTTATATTGTGAACATCTATCCCTTTAAGGTGTTCGGCAACGTCCCGGTCAAATAGGATGAGGTCATAACCACCCTCTGGGACATGAGGAAGGGCCAGTTTTTTTACCATGAAATGGTACAATCCGGAAAAGAAGCGAGTAGTGAGCCCCTCCTCTCTTTCTACTCTCTGGCCGATAACCAGTTTAGCCCCCTGTTTCCACTTCGTTAACATCAGAGGAATGTGCTTTGGCGAATCCTGCAGGTCTGCATGTAGCTGTATGAGTGCCTCGCCACTTGCAATTGTAACACCCGCATGGAGCGCATTATATGATCCGAAGTTTCCTGTCAGGACAACCACAACACATTCGAATGGGGCTTTTTCCTTTAATTCCAATAAGCCTTCCAATGTTCCATCCGTAGATCCATCGTCAATTAAAACCACCTCGAGGATGTATTCCTGTTCAATCTCTTTGTGTAGCAGAACCAGCGCATTTGCCAACTCGGGCAATTCAGCAGAACTTTGGTAACACGGAATGACAATCGATATTTGGGCCTTGGAATTATTCACCGCCAAGTTCGGAGTAGAAATGTTCAATCTCAGAAACCACGCGTTGCTGCTCCTCAGCAGTGATACCGTAGAATAGAGGAAGCCTTAGCATTTGACCGACTGCTTTTTCGGTGTTTTGCAAACGTCCGGAAAACGAATGGTTCTTCTTACCGTACTGCGAAACATGTAAAGCAGAATAGTGCGGGCTTAGGGTAATGCCTTTGGTCTGCATTCGGGCGATAAGTTTGTCCCGTTCCGCACCTGACCTTGTCATCATCCAGAAAATGTATCCGTTTATACTGACCCCTGGTTCAACATGTGGTAGGCGGACCCCAAATTTTTCAGAAAGTGGTTTGAGCGCTTTTTCGTAAAACCTCCATCCTTGAACAAAGCTTTTAAGAATAGTGTCCGATTGCAGCAGTTGCTCTTGAAGAATGTCAAAAAGCGGTTGTGCAAGCATGGAATTGGTTCCGAGAGAAGTCCATTCGTAAAAGGAGACCTTACCTTTTCTGAATTCGGAGCGATTCGTCCCCATATCCAAACAGGACGAGGCCGCAGCGAGCAGCGACTCATTATTGATTGCAATTGCCCCGCCTTCATAGCAGGTGATCATCTTCAGGAAGTCGAAACTGAATGTTGAAATATCACCGAAGCTGCCGAGCGGTGTGCCGTTGAAATCAGCAAGCAATCCGTGAGCGTTATCTTCAATCAACCAGAGATTGTGCGTCCTACAGATATCAGATATTCGTTCGTAGTCGCAAGGAATACCTCCGTAGTTTATTGTGATAACGGCTTTTGTGTTGTCCGTTATGGCAGCCTCAATCGCATCGGCCGAGATGTTCAAGGTATCAATCTCGCAGTCTACGAACACACATTTGTGGCCGAACATTGCTACAGCATTCGCTAAAGAAACAAAACCATAAGACGGAAGGATGACTTCGCTACCATGAGGGAGGTCCAATATCATGACGGCCAACTCAAGAGACTGAGTACATGACTTGGTGAAAAAAAGGTTTTCATTACGAATCAATCCCGATAGGAGCTTCTTGCACGCCAGTGTAGAAGAACAGTTCGACCCATCATCTTTCTCACCCGCTTGTCCAAGTTGTCGTTGGGTATTTTTAAATAAGGGGATTATCTGATTCACAATTTATTGCGAGTGAGTACCAGTACAAGGCGGTAAGTTAGTCTTCAAATGTACTATGTAGAAGGCATATATCGATTACGTCAAACGTAAACGAAATGAGGCTGTACCACATCTTGTTGCGCCCTTTTCAAGGTAAATCATAGCGGTTTACGATATAATTGGGTCCGAATCCGTTCGTTGAAACGGATGGCAAACACCTGATTGAAGCGGAAAATAGACGATTGCTCGGGATTGAATTCTCAGGTCATGCGTGACGGTCAGGCGGCAAGTACATTTGGCTTAGAACTGACCGCCAAAACATAACAAAGACAATTCATCTCGTTGGACACACGTATCGAAGCACCTAAAACGTTTTACTTTTACTTCAGTTTAGAAGCATAGCTATTCAGTTCTCCCATCATACGCATCAATATCGACCTTCCACTTCAATGAAAAGAAGTTTGTTGGTTTTCAAATGGAACTACCCTAACCCTGATAGAATATTGAATCAATGAAAAGGGCGTTGCCTTATGGAATAATCTTGTTAGCAGTGTATTTGATTTCTGGTTTGATCGAATCCGGATATCATATGATGGAAGACCATGAAATTCTGGCCAATCATCTGCGGTTCAAGCAATACGGGTTATCTGATTACGCTTTTCGGGTTTGGAACGAAACAGGAAATCGGCTAAGTAGAGGATTGAATCTGTATCTGGGGATATTTTCAGCAATGTTCGGTTCTCGCTGGTGGATGTGGCATTCTCTTGTTCTAACCACGCTTTCCTTAGCTCTGAACCAATTCCGAATGTTAGGACTCAAGTTTGGCTTGCCAGGATACGTTTCGTTCATACTACCATTTGTACTGATAGTTGGGACACCTACCGAGCTGATGACGAGACTGGCAACGATCGAGAGCGTTTCATTGCTTGTCGCGGGCATTATGTTTAACAGAATTGCATCAGGTCTGCTTGGTCTGACAACGCTCGTCCTCGTAGCGCTGTTATTTTTCACCAAAGAGAGCTTTGTGCTGCTTGGCCCTTTCATTGTGGCCTTCTCATTTTTAACCACCGATATGAATTCGCAACGGAGTAAGCTCCGTTTTTTCTCCATAGGTGTGTTCGTTATTTGCTTTGTGTTCGCGGCCGCTTTCTTCCTTGTAGACACATCAAACTCAGAGGCTGATTACGTTTTGAGTAAGCCAACGGAGCTTCTTTCTAATGTGACCAGTTACTTTATGCACATACTTGATCAGCAGTGGGTATCTACTACGCCTTTACCTTATTTCGGTGTCCTTTTTGCTCTCTGCATGTTGATTTACACCAAGAAACTGGGTTCTCCTCTGTTCTGGATTCTTATTATCATCGGATTGATCAGTATACTTTGCCAATTCGTTTTACTATCTTCTGTGGGTTACTCTGGAAGGTACTTGATTCCATCACTGATTGTGCTGATCGTCATGTTTGCCGCAGGTATGAGCAGGCTCTCAGAAGGAATTCCACATCGGGGCTTGCTTGCTGCTGTGGTGGTCGTACTCTCCTTTCAACTGACTGTGTCAAGGAATATGATTGATGAATATGTTCGATCGGGCAACGCCATTAAGCAGATGATAGATTTTGTCGTGGATTCATGTCGTCAACCATGCAATATTCTTCTGGTTGGAGACCCATTGATCAATATTGAAATGTTTGAAGCTGTGACTACCTATATGACGGTTAATTCAGACCAAGAAAAGTTGAGTGTAAAAATCCTGCCTACCGAACCAGACCTGGAACGGTTCTCTGCGCTGGCGGAGATATACGACAACAATGCTATAGACCGATTTAAACGTGGCTTTCAAGAGCATTACGAGGAGCGAGTGGTTACAAGCTGCCTGACCCCGTTCGACATTATCGTGATTATCGGTCAACCGATTGGCATTGAAGAAACGTGCCCTCCCTTGAAGTTGAACGATCCTATATTCAATGTCGGACAATCGTGGTATGAGTTTACTGCTTTTAAGCCTTGAATGGAAAATCCAATAGGCGGATCAAAGGCTTTTTAAAAAAGTGAAAATCGCTCCAGCTTCATGTTCTGTGAGTTGTGGAAATGGAAACATTGGGTCTTGCAAAGGTGTTCCATCAGGACGGACACCGGTTCTAAGGCAATTGACAAACTCATTTTCTGACCATTCCCGAATCGGACTACCCTGTTCGGATGTTAAATTGGAAGACAGCACTCTCTTTCCGAATGTGTCCGAATGAGGGCTTCCACCCTTAAAGAACCGCCATGATTTTTCTGGATTGAGGTAATTGTTTGTCATAGTATTACCGCTGTGGCAATCGAAACAAGCGAATTTTGCTACCGCCAAGTACCGGCCCCATTCCACGGGGTTGGAAGTGTCTGGGTCAGCGACAGGAACCGGTTCCCATGCAGGCGGCCGCAACCAAAATGACTGAAGGATCTTCATTGGCACTGAGTATTCTGGAGGAGGAGTCTGTTTTGGCGTGGGGTCTACCAATGGGTCATCGCTCGTTAGGAATGTCACCAAGGACGACATGTCATTGTCACTCAGATGTACGTACTTGGGCATGTCAAATACGTATCTACCATCTGGAGTGACTCCAAAACGTAAGAAGTATACCAGGTCCCGTTTGTTCCACGAACCTATTCCAAAGGTGCTGTCTCGAGTGATATTGCTGCTCCAAAAATGCCCGATTCTCTTTGGGTTGGAATGGTTGAAACCAGATAATGTCCGAGTACCGGGATCATAATGGCATCGAATGCAAATCGTGGTGACGATCCTTGCTCCCTCGATGGGACTGGTCACAGCCATTGAAGACGTTGGTAAATCAATATAGCCAGGGCGCGAAAACCGTGGCCTCCAAATGGTAGCAAACACACTCAATATCACTACGGTGAGCACTGATAACAGCAGGAGAAAGCGAATCGGCTTCAATTGTAACAAAGAGTTGTTCAACAAAATAGGTCGCAGCTCTTCTGGAGAGATGTCAGACCTGCAAGAAATGAATGAAAAGCCATGTCAATGACCGTTGGATCTCTTAAACATACCATAAACGTTCTTCAATGTCAATTCCGTATTTATCAAGAACAGATATGCCCCGAAAAGGATCATTGACGAGTAAAGCAACAAATGGATGACCGCAATGGCAGCTGCTGTTTCCATTGGAACACCGAAATAGGGAAGAACAAAAACCAAACACGCCTCAGGAAGACCAAAACCTTGAATGCTGATCGGAAGAATGAAACTTAAGTTAAGCAACGGCACAATGCTTAGAATATGCAGGAAACAGATTGATTCATTCATTTCATGAAGTAAAATGAAGATGACTGCTGCTTGCACGACTGCTTGACAGAGTGAAATGACGACCAGTATCGACATCAAACCGGAGCTTGTTTGTTCCGATAATGCTTCAGTGATCGGTTTTGCCAATGACCGCCCAAACTTCGGGATGCGCTTAATTACGGCTGACGCAATACGGATAAAGTGATTCGTAAATGGAAGCATCAACAGTATGGATAGGGCCAATATAGAGTAAACAGTCGTTGCTTTTTTGCCAAGGACCGGTTGTCCCCACAAGAAGAAAAAGAATAACAGGAGAGAGATCAGCACGACCATTCCGGCAACACGCATTCGAATAACGCTTCTTATTGCCGCAGGTCCGGGTACGTTTCGAAGCCTCAATAGTGTTAGTCTAAAAAAGTCCTCGGCATCGGGTATCGGTAGGACGAACTCCAGGAAGAGGATACGCCACTCTGTGAGGATTGACCAAAGAAGTGGAGGCCGGTTGTTGGTCAATGATAGGGACCATCGCAGGCCCAACAGAACAAATCGCATCACCATGAAAGCTGTTGCTACGACAATGGTGGTTAAGGAAAAAGATCCTAAGGTCGGTAAGACCTCGTCAATTTGCACCCTCGAACCTAGAACCCAAACAAGCGCAGCGAATAGCGTAAGTTGAACTACAAGCCGAAAAATGGACTGAGTACTCTTCATTGCAAAGGACATAAGGCAATAATAGCGATGAAGTTATCTTATTCCATGCTTGATGGGCATACCATGGAAATCAAGAACAGATGTTAGAAACGGAGATAGAGCGCAATAAGCACCGTGGCATAGAAACGACTGGCATTGAGCGACAGGTTTTTATGAGTTGGATGAACGATAGATTGATTTGGTTGTTTGAAAAAAGGATATATTTAACTTGTTAAAGCTTAAAAGGAGACTTCGGCCTTTCATGAATCGGAAGGATGCCAGTCGATTGAATGAACCAAAAAAAGAAACCAAACAAATGAGTAAGCACACAACCGTAAGCATTCTGTCACTATTTTTTATTTGTTTTTCATTTGGAGCGTTTGCTCAGGCCCCTCCAGAACGGTTCAGTTATAGTGCTATTGCAAGGGATGTTGACGGAGATCCATTGGCCAATACGACAATCGGGCTTCAGATTTCCCTCCTCGAGGGCTCGGTTACTGGAGATGTTGTTTATCAGGAGAATCACACCTTGGACTCAGACGATTTTGGTCGATTGAGTGTGACTGTTGGTTCGGGCGTTGTTCTTTCGGGAAGCCTTGGTCAAATTGATTGGTCTGCAAACGACTTTTTCCTTCGGGTCGGGATGGATGTTTCTGGAGGCACATCCTTCTCAGAAATGGGCACATCTCAATTACTCAGTGTACCGTATGCCATGCATGCGAAGTCGGCCAGTAACGTCAAATCAAGCGTTTCTCTTACCGGAGATACGCTCTACATTGGGGAAAGCTATGTTGTGGTTCCGGGAATAAGCGGTAGCAATGGTGGGCCTGGAAACCAATACTACACACCAGGTTCTGGTGTTACAGACATTGAAGGGTATGAGTATGAGACCATCGTAATGAGCTATGGAGCAGAATGGATGGCCGAGAATCTCCGGACCGGAACTTATGCAAACGGAGACCCTATTCCAAATGTCCAAGACGGAGCAGCATGGGGAAATGTGACCTCGGGAGCATGGTGTCATTACGAGAATGACCCTCAGTATGAAACTCTTTACGGTAAGATGTATAATTGGTACGCGGCCACAGACTCGCGAAATGTCTGTCCTGCTGGATGGCATCTGCCATCTGATGAGGAAATGAATGCACTTGTCGCCAGCTTGGGTGGTGCATATGTGGCCGGTGGAAAAATGAAGGAAACCGGGACAGATTATTGGCTTGCACCGAATCGTGATGCATCCAATGTTTCGGGATTCTCAGGTCGAGGAGGCGGTGCTCGATTAGGTCCGACCGGACAATTCGGGCTGCTTCAGACAGTAGGATGTTGGTGGACAACGTTAGAGTTCGATGGTTTTGAAGCCTACGCTCAAGCGTGTGATTTTGAGGACGGAACGGTTGGTCGGAACTACGATCCCAAGACCGATGCTGTTCAGATCCGATGTGTCAAGGATTGAAATAGAATTTGATATCACTTCATCACACTATCCCAATCGGCTGCTCTCGATTGCTGAATCAGTGCGTGGATGCGCCAGAAAAGGACGATTGGCGTCCTGATCAATCGGGTGAATGTATGGCTCGAGAAGAAGGGATGCCTTAATCTGCTTCTTATGGCACAGATCGTTTGCCATCCTAGTACGTTTGCGCAGATAGTAGGTTTTATCGATGCGAATTCTGGTCGAACAATATCTACTGTAAGCACCACCCGCCTTTCTGTGGTGAGATTAACTGCAGAGTGTAAATAGCATTCACTGAACAGTAAAAGGCCGCCCTCTCTCCAAGAGCGCATTTCCCCACCGACTATAAGACAACAGTTTGGCGCTTCGCCCGGTACCTTTAGGCCCAATACGCACCTCACTGTTGTATTGCTATCGCCCCAATGGGGCTCGAGTTTCGCTCCAGGCTCAAGTATACTCACGGCAACAAAAACCACATCTTCGATCTCACTAAGGATTGAAACCAGTTGTGGAGCCGCCTGAATATTACTTCGGTTGAGCCAACCGAAATTATTCAAGTACATCCCTTTCCATCCTCCTTCTTCGCTGGAGTGGGGTGCATTCAGTTGCTGAAACCCATCAGATGAGGACAGCTCGTCACGGATGGTTGTCCACCTCCTTTCAAGTGTTTGGAATTGTGGAAAGTCTTCGGTACTGTGGAACCGCGGAAAACTTCCCGAGTATCCTCCTAAATCATTAATACCGAAAACAGGGGCTTCCATTGATTATACGACCAAGAACAACATTCCGTAATTAAGGAGATGTTTCTCTAACTGACGATCAACCATTTAGAGACGACCAAAATTAGAAGATCCAGATGCAATGTAACCATGCCGCGGATCTGCTGTCGCCAACTCCGGTTGTAGCCCGACCCAACAGAAGGAATAGTGGTTGTTGAATTTCCGCTGGGTGGTAACGATTGCTCCTGAATTGCGGTAAAGCGAAGAATCATTCTCGGTCTTTGTTCAAACATAAAAAGCCATTCACATGTTGCGGCTTAGTAGCTCAATGGTAATCATGCCGCTTATTCAGCAACGAACAAAGGCCACTTGGTCAGGGCTAACAGTGGTTTTGGCTGGCCGACCATTTCGGGGTTCAACACGTTCCTGTTGATTCTTAATTGGTCACAGCACTTTTCATTTTCGAATCAACGCAACACTATAATCCATTTGTCGTTGCGTTCCTACTTGGTAGATTGGGTTTTGAAGCCCACATAAGCTCGCATTTTCATCAAACAGATAAATTTTCTGAGTAGAGACTGATAAATTTCATCGGTTGAATGATTCAATAAATCGATATTGTGAAAAATCAATGAAAATGAGCTGTTTTAGTGGCATAAGGCGTGTGTCAGCTTTGCTGTTCACGCTTTGCATGATTTACATCGGATGTGACCGACCTGCAGGTAGCGGAATCGAGAGGGACAAGACCAACAATCAGTTGCTGAACAGGTTGAACCAACAGCTTACTAAAGCCACGATTGCCGGAACCCTATCCCCTCCAGCAGCAGCACGATGCTTTGCCTATGCTAACATTGGTGCCTATGAGTCTGTAGCTCTTCGTGAGACTGAATATTCCGGATTTTCCGGAAAACTGTCCGGTTACTCTCTTCCACCCATCGAGATTGACACGAATCTTTACATTGAGGAGATAGCCGTTGTAAAGGTTTTCAGCATCATGGCAAGAGAAGGGGTTTTTCATCCACAGTTGATAGATGAACTAGCGGCTCAATTGACGGACTCTCTGTCTGCTCGCTATGACAACAGGAAGGTGGAATATACACTGGAGATCAGCAGCAGATTAGCTGATCATCTGTTGCAGTGGATGCGTGCTGATGGATTTGCCGAAATGCGTGCACTTCCCCGTTACACGATACTTAATGAGCCATGGTCATGGGAACCGACTCCCCCTAAGTATTCAGAAGCTCTAGATCCTTGGTGGCATAAAATCCGACCCTTTGTCATGGATTCGGCATCCTTGTTCAGGCCGAAGCTTAAGGTGGCTTTTTCTGAAGAACCAGGCTCAGAGTTCCATAACTACGCGTTAGAGGTGCAGCAAAGCGTTCTTTCCTTAGACGCAGAACAACAGCACATAGCCAACTTCTGGGACTGCAATCCTTATTTGACAAGGAGAGAAGGCCATTCAATTAAAGCTGTCCGACAAATGAGCCCGGGAGCTCATTGGATAGGTCTTGTAAGGGACGCCTGCACGGCAAATGAGTTAAGTATTCAGGAGAGCACGTTCCGAACGGCAATTACCGCCATTGCCTTACACGATGGATTTATCTCCGTTTGGGAAGCAAAATACCACTATCACCTGATTCGACCTGAAACCTACATTAACAGGTATATTGACCCTAAGTGGAGACCGCTGTTGGAAACGCCACACTTTCCAGAATATCCCAGTGGTCATAGCGCAGTATCAGCTTCTGCATCAACTGTTTTAAGCGAGTTGTTCGGTAGCAACTATGCTTTTGTCGACAGTCTGGAGATGCCTTTTGGTAAACCTCCTAGATCGTTCAATAGTTTTAAAGAAGCATCAGACGAGGCAGCTTTGAGCAGGCTTTATGGTGGTATTCATTACCGTTTTTCAAACGAAGATGGTGTTTCACAAGGGGAAAGGCTCGGTCAACTCGTACTTACTAGATTGAATTGAAAGTCTCAGGGTCATTGAGTTGGCCTGACAAGCAGCAAAGGGCCTTCTTGCTGGGAGACAAGGATCATTTCTTCACCTTTGACCAGTATGCGTTTTGCGCACGAAACCATTCTGAAATATGAAGGGGCATCAGACTGAGAAAACCGAAGAGCAAGAAGGTCTTTAGTGGAAGGGTTCATGTCCAAAGCCTGGAAACCCAACGCATCTATACTGCCTTCAGAATAATGGAAGTTATCAGCCCCTCCAAAGAGATAAACGCGATTGTTGTTGCTGAACGAACAAGCACTTCGGACCGGGGAACCCTGCATGGAAAAAGGCAATGTCTGTAAGTTAAAAGAACCTGCTCCATCATTTACCAAAAGCATTGATTGAAGCTCGGTTGTTGTAAGTGTTGTGGCTGCTGCATATTTGTTTGCCCCGAATTTGTCTTGAACCGGAGTCACGGCAAAGCTATTATAGGTGTTGAATTTAGGCCAGAACCGCGGCATGGCGTTGCAGATTTCATTTCGACCCAAAAAGGAGTCTAAAGTATCCTGCAGGTAAATGCATAGTAAAGGTTCGGTTTTTCCGTTATCGTCAAAATCGTTCAATCGGAGGCTTAAAGGTTGCTTATCGCTTGCTGTCAGAATCGAGTTGAGACCCCAATTTCCAAGTAGAAGGTCAGCGTAGCCATCACCATTTGGGTCACATACTGAAACGCTGGTCCAAAGGCCTCTGATATCATTGATCCCGATCTTATCGGCAATGTTTACGTAGGTATCGTTGCGCTTCTTGTATACCATTGGGGATTTCCAGTCGCAGACAACAACCAGCTCTTCGGTGCCATCGTTATCAATATCAGACCAGGTTGCATCTGAAACCATCCCTAGCAAAGGGAGATCTTGCACAATATTGTTGCCAGTGGGTTTGAAACAGCCATTGACCGATTTCAAGAGGTGGCTCTTTGGAACTGCACCTTCAATGCCCGGTGTAACACGAGCGCCTACAAAAAGCTCTGGTATTCCGTCATCGTCAATGTCGTTCGCGGCTACCTTACTTGAACTGACGCGAATGTCTTCTAAGCAATTTGAGCATTTTCGGAGGACACCGGATGTGGAATTCAGGTATATCCTGTCCCTGTAATGTATGTCGCCATCTTCATAGGTACTCCCTCCGCTGGCAACATAGATATCCGCTAACCCATCTTGATCGAGGTCGACAATGACAGCATCCACATCGGCATGAGCACTATCCGCATCAATGGCCGGTTGGTCGGAGGCGATGAAGAGACCTTCTTTGGTCTGAATGTAGATACGGGATGGTTGACCCGCCTCTCCACCTACAAAAAAGTCTTCTCTACCATCACCATTAATGTCGCCTACAGCGAGACCCGCACCCTGATTGGAAAACTTTCTGAAGGCAGTTTTATCGCGGGCAAAGTCAAAGAATCCATTCGAAGTATGAGAGAAAGAGGGATTTATTCTAGAGCTGAAGTCTTCCCATTTTAACTGATCTCCTAAGATGGAGGGTAGCTGCACATTGCGAAATTCTGAGGATGATTTTTCGGTCAGACTTATTCTTTGATTGACAGTTACATCTCGAATGGTTTCAGATGATCCGGAGGGATAAACCACAACAATGCTGTCAACTACGGTTGATTTCCCAATTCCGAAATGGATAATAGGTTCGGAGTTTGATTGAAACCCTCTTGCGTTTGTCAATTCTACCAACTGGGTGCTGTTGCCATTATAGAGCCAGGCTTTCGTGCCTAGTCCATGCGTATTCTTCGTTTGGCTCTCTATCTTCAGAGAAATGTAACCGTTACCTGATCCTGTGTTCCTATAGATTCTTGCAACGCTGTCAGAAGGATTGAGGATGAGGTCTACATTGCCGTCATTGTCCAGGTCGGCATACGCGGAACCTTGTGTGTTCAACGGTTCGGCCAATCCCCATTCCTTTGAAGACTCCTTCCAGCGATTGTTTTGAGCATTTCGAAATACGCGGTTTGGTATTGTGAATGTCGGGTATTGCTTTACCAACTCATCCCGCCCCCTCTTGTATGTCTCATGTTCCAGATCAGCGTACATAAGCATTTCAAAGTCCATATTGCCTATGTCTCGTTTCACGCCATTTGTCACGAACAGGTCTTTCAGGCCGTCATTGTCAAAGTCGGCAAATAGCGGGCTCCAACTCCAATCTGTTCGTGCTATGCCTAGCATATTTCCGACCTCGCTGAATTGTCCATTCATGTTGAGGTGAAGCATGTTCCGACTGTATTGCGTGACTGACTTGTGCTTTTTCTGCAAACCATAATACTCTTGTGGAGCCCCGTTCAGTATCATGTTCCTTCGGTAATGCGAAAAGGGCGCCATGTCGCAGACAAATACATCAAGAGTGCCGTTGTTGTCCACATCAGCAATGTCGCAACCCATGCTGAAAAAAGTATGCTTTGACATCAGGTCTGTGCTAACGTCCTTGAAGGTGCCATTGCCCTGATTGTAATACACGAAATCATTCACGATCCAGTCGTTCGCTACATATATATCGGGAAGCCCATCCATGTTCAGATCGGAAACGGTAAGCCCAAGGCCCGAACCTTTCTCGATGGGCAAGCCTGCCTTTTCCGTGATGTCCACAAACAATCCGTTTACATTTTCATATAGTCTGTCAGACGTGAGTTCGTCACCAGGTTGTACTTTTTCAAATTGGAAGCTTGTAGGGTCCACTTCTCCGAAAATGGGGTGGTTCATGACATAAACGTCTAAATCGCCATCGCGGTCCATATCAAAGAATGAGGCACTAACAGATAGTCCCATGTCGTCCAGACCGAAATTGGCAGCTTGCTCCGTAAATGAAAGGTCACCGTTGTTGATAAAGAGCAGGTTTCTGGTTGAATTCATGGGTAACTTACCCGATCTACAGATGTATATGTCTAGATTACCATCACCATTCACATCTGCCATTATAGAGCCGGTGGTCCAGCTTTCTCCATAATGGATCCCTGCTTCTTCTGTGATTTTTCTGAACTTGAAGTTTCCTAAATTCAGATAGAGTTCACCGCACCCCTGGTTGCTTGTAAAGTAGAGGTCGGAGTATCCATCGTTGTTGATGTCTCCAACGGCTACACCTCCTCCAGCGTAATGATACATCAGGTCGTTGATTCCCCAACCAAGATTCGCTTTTTCAGCATTTGCTCCGTTCGGAATCTGAATCGTGTCAACAACGGTATTTTGGAACGTGACTCCAGAATGGTGACTCGATATAGGGATAAAAAGTGTTTGGTCGGTTTTGTTGGTTGTTTCGGGGCTGAATGAGCATGAATTCAACAGCACAATAGAAAGGCACAGACAAACGGTTACCATCATTCCTGTGTTTCTGTCGGTCATTTGGAGCATGGTACGATTCAGGTTTAAGTTACATGAATAAGGGAGAATCCATTCAGCTTGAAATAGAGTAGGCTTCTTCTGCTTTGCGCCACCCTGTTGGCGCTCATTTGCGGTAATCCTTCATGCACTCGATCAACAACCGTCACGACAGAACTTGATTGTTATTTTCTGAACCGGGATAAAAACACTAGGTTCTTATCGTTGCGGTCCAGAGTGATGGCGGTCTTATCCGAACCCAGCAGAACGGATCGGATACGTTCTGTTTTGCTGTAGTGATGTTCAATCTCACAAC